>NZ_JBMFQK010000005.1:0-55516 GCF_049968615.1 Dictyoglomus sp.
CTAAAATAATTATTCTTACAGGATACCCTGAATTTGATTATGCCATAAAAGCCATTGAGTTAGGAGTCAATTTTTATATATTAAAGCCTGTGGATCCTGAAATTTTGAAAGAGAAATTAGAAAAGGTTTATCATGAATTAGAGAAAGAAAGAATTTTATATGAAAGTTCAAAGGGAAGGATAATGGAGAGATTTTTGAAAAAGCATTTAGATGTGAAGGAAGATGAGATAAATAATATCTTTTGTCTTGATCTTCCTTGGAATTCTTATCAGGTTGTTTTAGTGGATTGGGAGGATAAAAGTTTAGACAACTTTCTTTTTTAGTTGATAATTTTATAGGCTTTATTATTAAGGACTTTAGTAAAGAGAAAAGAAAGCTCATAAATTTAAGAGATCATCTAAGAAACAAATATAGAGATTATTTTTGCTTTTCCATTGGAGAAAAAGTGTATGATTTTTTGAGCATTTCATCCTCTTTTGAGAAGGCGAAGTCTCTTTTCTCAAGAAGATTTCTATATGAGGAGAAGGGTTTCTTAGTTTATCCTAAAGGAAAGAAAAATTTAAAGCCACATTTAGAATTGGAAAAAATAAATAATGTGGCACTTTGGGTTGAGGTTATTGAGGATCTTGATTTTGTTAAGCTTTGGGAACTTTTGGAGGATAAGATGATAAAACATATGGTTTATGAAGATGAGGAACAAGAGATAAAGTTGAGTTATTTTAACCTTTATGTAGATATAGTTACTCTACTTATCACAAGATACTCACAGTTTAAGGAAAAATCTTTCAAGTATCTTAAGAACAGGATTTTTGAAGAATTTTTTAATAAAAGAACAATAATTGATCTCCATGTTTTTACAAAAGAAATTTTAACTGAGTTAATTAGTGATTTTTCGGAGATTATGGGAAGAAATCCTCTTGTAAAAATTACCGAATATATAGAATCTAATTTTTACAAAGATCTTAAATTGAAAGATGTGGCAAAGGAATTTGGCTATAACCCTTGTTATCTTGGAAAAATCTTTAAAAAGTATACAAAGGAAAAATTTAATACCTATCTTGATAAAGTGAGAATAAATAAGGCAAAGGAGCTTTTAAGAAGGGGTTTGAAAGTCTCAGAGGTGGCAGAGATGGTAGGCTACAAGGATACAGACTATTTTATATGTAAGTTTAAAAAATATACAGGGAAATCTCCCCAGAATTTTAAGGAAAGTATTTAACTTTCTCTTCATCTTCCCCAAATCTTGAAGGTTATAGGGTAATTCAGCTTTTCAAATTCAGGAATTTTTATTTTTAATCCCTCCTCATTTCTTTCAAATTTAAGCTCTCCTTTTAATCCCAAAAGCTCAACCTTTGCTACTTCTTTTTGGTATAAAGTAAGTTCTGTGCTTAGTGATTTTATCACTATCTCATCCTTTTCAGGCTTATTCATGAGAATGGCATAAAGGGTATCTCCTTTTGTAGTAAATCTTAAATCTCTTCCTGTATAGTTAATTTCCTTCTCACTAAAAGATCCCGCATTTCCTTTTGTGGGTCCCTCCCCATAAATTCTCCATGGTCTTGTTCCATAAATTGCTTCTCCATTTTTAAGTAGCCATTCTCCTATCTCAAGAAGAGTTTTTTGAGCTGCTTCTGGTATGGTTCCATCTGCTTTTGGTCCTACATTAAGTAATAAGTTGCCATTTTTACTTACAATGTCTACAAGTTCCCATATTAACTCTTTGGCGGGTTTGTAAATATCATTTTCTACATATCCCCAAGAAATCCTTGATATAGAAGTATCAGTCTGCCAATATATGGGATCAATATCCCCTAATTTCCCTCTTTCCACATCAAAGACTGCACATTCCCTTGGTACTGCATTCAATTTATAGTTAATTACCACACCTTTCCCCCATTCATGGGCTCTATTATAGTAATAAGCAAAAAACTTTTTTAGGTATGGTTCAAAGGCAGGTTGTTCTATCCACCAGTCAAAATATACTACTTGAGGTTGATATTTATCCACTATTTCCAAAAGACGAAGAAGCCAATCTTCTAAAAATTCCTCAGTGGGCTGCATGGGTTCTGGTTGGGCAGGTCCATATAAATCAAAATAATCTTTATCTCTTACATCGGAATCAAATTTCATTCCCTCATGGAAAAACCACCAATGCTCTGCTCTATGATAAGAAATTCCAAAGGTAAGAAAATTTTCTCTCACGGCTTTTGCCAGCTCTCCAATGATATCTCTTTTTGGCCCCATCTTGCTTGCACACCATCTGGTAAAACTACAATCATACATAGCAAAGCCATCATGGTGTTCTGCTACAGGCACCACATATTTAGCGCCTGCTTTTTTAAATAAATCTGCCCATTCATATGGATCAAACCTTTCTGCTTTAAAAAGAGGTATAAAATCTTTATATCCAAATCTTTTGTGCTCTCCGTAAGTTTTTATATGGTGTTCATATTCGGGCGTTCCTTCAATATACATATTTCTTGGATACCACTCATTACTAAAGGCAGGAACCGAATAAACACCATAATGGATGAAAATTCCAAATTTGGCATCCTTGTACCATTCTGGAATTTTATAGTTTTTTAATGACTCCCATGTGGGCCTAAAAGGACCTTCTGGCATTTTGTACCTCATAATATATAAATTTCACCTCACTTTTAAGTTTCTTTATATACCTAAATAATACTACCAAAAAAGCAAATATGGAAAGAATTTTATTAAAATTTTTGGATTTATGTTAAAATTTTAAATGAGGGAAAATTTGTATGAACAGAAGCGATGATTGGTTAAAACAGGCTAAAAGGGATTATGAGAAAGCTCTTCTTGATTATGAACACTCATTTTACGAGTGGGCTTGTTTTGCCTCTCAGCAATCTGCTGAGAAAGCAGTAAAAGCTTTATATTATAAGTTAAATAGAGCTGTAAAAGGACATTCAATAGTAAAGATGCTTGATGGCTTAAAAGAGCTCATAGATGTGAGTGATGAAATTTATCATAGAGCAAGGATTTTGGATAGGTATTATAAGGAAAGTAGGTATCCTAATGGATTTCCTGAAGGAAGTCCTTATGAATTTTTTGATAAAAAAATTGCAGAGGAGGCTCTAAATGCTGCACGAGAAATTATTGGGTTCTGTGAAGATATTATCAGTAGATTATGATGCTTTAATAAATAAATTAAAAGAGATATCCTTTTTCATAAAGGAAAAGAATAGTAAAGTTATTAAGATTATGCTTTTTGGTTCTTTTGCAAGGGGAGATTATACTCCAGAAAGTGATGTGGATATAATGATTATAGTAAAAAATTCTGAAAAACCTTTTCTCTTTCGAGCTGATGAGTTTTTGGATTATTTTAAAGAAGTTCCCTTTGACGTGAATATAATTGTTTATACAAAAGATGAAATTGAAAAGATGGAAAAGGATAACAATATTTTTATTAAAGAGGTTTTAAGCTATGCTGTGGAGCTTGGGTAAAAATTTATCTTAAGTTTTCCTTTAACCAATTTTTGAAATTGTTTAGGTCCTCTTCCACAATGCTCCAATTTTTTGTTATTTTTTCTTTCAACATATTTACTTTTTCTGGAATGATTTCATAGTTATATGCATGCCTGAATATATATCTAAATCCTCGGAGTTCATTTAAAATAATAAAACTTTCCTTTGAGAGTACCTTAGGTCTTATTCCTGGAATTTCTATGGACATTCTTTTTAAAATCTCTTTATGAAAGAAGGATGCATTGTATAGATTGTGTAGGTTATAGGCTAAGTATATGGTTTTTTCTTTCATCTCTGGGTTAATGTTTTGTATTTCTCTGTATATTTTCTTAACTTCTTCCTCTTGAGAAAGGATATATCCTAAAAGAAAGCTTAATCTTTCCTTCTTCATTTTATTCTCAATCCTCTTTCATATATGATTTTTCTAAATTTACAATACTCAATTTCCACAAGATCTATGTTTCTTCCTATGATGTCCTCAAGATCAGAGAATATTTTGAAAAAGTCCTCTTTTAATCCTTCTACTGCTATATCCACATCTGAAAAATCATAAAACATATCCTCTTCTAATATGGAGCCAAAAATGTAAACTTTTTCTACTTTCTTTTCTTGAAAGTATACTTAAGTTTTGGGATTATATCTTCCAGTAATTTTTTTTCTCTTAAGCTCTCTTTCTTCTTTCTCTTTTAAAAGTTTTTCTTCCCAAACTGAGAAGTCAAACATGATTATAGTATAGCATAGTTCACCCCCAAAGCCCCCAATATATACTTTGGGAGACTTTGGGGGAAGAGGGGGGAGGAAGTTTGTATTACAACTCTATAGTAATCTCTTTAATTTTCTTTTCAGGTACAATTTTTATACCTTTTTCGGTTCTTTCTATTTTTCCACCAGTAATGTTTTTAGCCTCATTTATATTGAAGAGTAATATAGAATAGGGTTTTTCAGAATCTTTTTCTACGTTTATCTTTATTATGTTTTTCTCTTTAATAAGATTTACTTTTAAATCTACTTTTCTTTCTTGGTTGTAAACCTCGCAATATATTTTCTTTCCCTCTTGGGGCTCAAATACATATAAGATTACATTATTAGCATAATCATAGTCAGGTTTTTCTTTGTTTTCTCCCATAGGGATAATACTTCCCGGTCTTGCCATAAGGGGTAAGGAGAAATAATCAAACTTTTCTTTATACCATTTTCCTCCATCTTTTTTCTCGCCTGTCAAAAGATTGGTCCAAACTCCTACATTGGGAAGGTAATATTCTACCTCTCCTGTTTCCGAGAATATAGGTGCTACTAATAGGGAGTCTCCTAACATATACTCCCTGTCTAAAAAATGGCATGTAGGATCTTCTTCAAATTCAAGTACCATTGCTCTTAGCATTGGAATTCCCTTTTCAACTGCTTCTATTGCCTTTGCGTATAGATATGGCATAAGATTACATTTTAAGTTTACAAAAAATCTCAACACATCTACTGCTTCTTCATCATACACCCATGGTACTTTATAATCATGATTTCCATGGAGTCTGGAATGGGAAGAAAGAAGTCCAAAGGCAACCCACCTTTTATATAGATCAGGGGTTGCAGAGCTGTCGAATCCTGCTATATCATGACTCCAAAAACCAAATCCACAAAGTCCTAAGGACAATCCTCCTCTTAAGGTTTCTGCCATGGACTCATAAGTAGAGAGACAATCTCCTCCCCAATGTACTGGGAATTTTTGACTTCCTGCTGTAGCAGATCTTGCAAAGACCATGGCATTTTCCTCTCCAAGCTCTTCCTTAAGGGTTTCAAAGACGGTCTTATTGTAGAGGTAGGTATAAAAATTATGCATCTTTTCTGGATCAGATCCATCATAATAGACCACATCTGTAGGAATTCTCTCTCCAAAATCGGTTTTAAATACGTCAACTCCCATTTTTATTAACTTTTTTAGGTAATTTGAGTACCAGGCTCTTGCAGAGGGATTTGTAAAGTCTACGATTCCCATACCAGGTTGCCAGTCATCGGTTTGCCATATACTACCATCAGGCTTTTTCAAAAGATATCCCTTTTCTTTTCCTTCTTCAAAAAGTTTTGATCTTTGGGCAATATATGGATTTATCCATACACAGATTTTTAACCCCTTTTCCTTTAATCTTTTTAACATTTCTTCAGGATTAGGAAATACCCTATCATCCCATTCAAAGTTTACCCAATGATATTCCCTCATCCAGAAGCAATCAAAGTGGAATACATGAAGAGGAATATTTCTTTCTTTCATTCCTTCTATAAAGCTGGTCACTGTTTTTTCGTCATAATTGGTAATAAAAGAGGTGGTAAGCCAAAGACCAAAGGACCAAGAAGGAGGAAGATGGGGTCTTCCTGTAAGAAGGGTATAGTTTTCAAGAACCTCCTTTAAGTTTTCTCCTCCAATTAAAAAATAATTAATTCTTTCTCCAGGAACACTAAATTGTACTCTTTCTACATGTTCTGTAGCAATTTCAAAGGATACCTTCTCAGGATGATTTACAAAAACCCCATAATCTCTATTAGTTACATAAAAAGGAATGTTTTTATATGTCTGATCTGATACTGTGCCTGCGTCTGCATTCCACATCTCTACAGTTTGCCCATTTTTTATAAAAGGACCAAATCTTTCTCCTAGTCCATATACTAATTCTCCTACTCCAAGGTCTAAGCTTTCTATCGTGTAAGTTTTTTTGTTCTCATCTATAGCATATGCCATATGTTTGTGCCCCGAAGAAGTAAGTTTTTTGTCTTTCCAGTAAAAGGTATATTGAAAAGTGCCTTTTTTGTTTATCTTTACCTTTAGGTTTCCTGACTTTAGTATAAGAAAATCCTCCTCATCTAATATCTCAGGCTTATATTTCTTATCCCTATTTATCTCGAATTCTGGTCCTTTTTCTATCACTCCCTTAAAGTGGTATGAGATAACTTCTATGATATTGGGGAAAGGTGAGGAGAAATGAATCTCAAAAAGAGGACCATATAAAGTTTCACCACGGTTTTTAACAAAACTTGAAGGAGCATAAACTACTATTTCCTTTTCTTTAATTTCATAATCCCAAAGAATGCATGGATAATGAATTTTTATTCCCTCTCTTACTCTCCAATGTCCATCGGTAAATTTCATAATTTCCTCCTCCTATTCAAATCTAAACCAGTTTATTTTTAATCCTTTTTCTAAGGCTTGCCATGCAGATTCTATTACCAGATTAGGATCATCGGTGAAGGCGTCAATTCCAGCTTTTAAGGCATAGGCAAGGGTTTCATAGTGATTCTCAAAGGTTTTATGAGAGGTAACTGTTTGGCTAAAGTCTGCTGCATCGGTAACTACGCATCCTTCAAGGCCAAATTTTTCTTTTACCACCTCTTTTACTATAGGATTTATAATACAGGGGATTCCATTTACCGCATTGTATGCTGTCATGATGCATTGGGCTTTGTATTTTTCAATAACCCTTCTAAATACCTCAAGATAGTACTCATACATATTTCTCGGATCTATATTGGCTGAGAATTTATCTCTATCCTTTTCATTGTTATTGGCAAAAAAGTGTTTTGGAGTCATAGCAGTTTTAAGATATACGGGGTCCTCTCCTTGCATACTTTGTATATATGCACCTGCCATCTCTGAGGCAAGAAAAGGATCCTCTCCATAGCATTCCTCTGTTCTTCCCCAACGAGGATCTCTCCCCATGTCTACTGTTGGAGCCCAAAGCATAAGTCCTCCGATTTTACCCCTCATGTAATAATAGGCCCTTGCTTCTTGAGATACGACCTCTCCTATCTTTCTCATAAGATCTCTATCAAAGGAGGAGGAAAGTCCAATAGGCTGAGGAAAAACTGTGGCTTTTCCAAGCCAAGCAACCCCGTGAGCTGCCTCTCCTCCAATATAAAATTCGTGAATGTTAAGTCTTGGAATTTCTGCTTGTCTCGTGGGAAGAAGTTTTATCTTTTCTTCAAGGGTTAAGCGAGATACAAGCTCTTTTACTTTTCCTTCAATGTTCATAAAGTCATGTCCTCCCTTTTTAATATTTTTATTTATGAGATTAATTATATAACCTGAAAATTACTTTTATGAACCACGATATTTTTCTCTTTTAACACGAAATTGGAATGTCTTATAGAGCTGTTTTTTCTCTTTTTTGGAAGAACCTAAAATTTAGGTTGACATAAAAATCGGCGATTATCTGTGAATGGGAATATCATAAAGTTTTTCCCTTATAACTTTCAAGGGTCTAATTTTGTCCTCAACTGGGTATATCATTTTCAAAAAAGTTATAGGGGGTTTTGAATATGAAGATAGATAAAATTTTTTCAAGTCTGGAAATTATGGATCCTCAAACTTTTGATAACATAACCATTTTTCCATTGAAGCTTGAAATTGATAATATGCCTTATTTTATCAATTTAGATTCTGCATTGAAAACAGGGAAATTTCTTATAAAAGAAGTGAATGCTTTTGGAGAGGTACCAGTTTTGAAAGTGATAAATACTCTTTCAGAGCAGGTTTTAATTTTAGATGGAGAAGAGCTTAAAGGCGGAAAACAGAATAGAGTAGTAAATACCTCTATTCTTGTTAAGAAAAATAGCGAACTTACCATTCCAGTAAGTTGTACAGAAGCTCATAGGTGGGATTATACTTCTGAAGGTTTTAAAGATTCTGATGTAATAATTCCTATGGAAATTAGAAAAGAAAAGAATGAAACGGTACTCCAAAATTTAATCTCAAAGGGAGAATTTAGGTCAGATCAAGTTTCAATTTGGAATATGATTGATCTATATAAAAGGGCTTATAATGTGGACTCAGCAACTTCAGCTATGAGAGATATTTACGAAAAAGAAAAAGATAATTTGGAAAATAAGATCAGAAATTTTACATACACTGAGGGACAAAATGGTATTCTCGTATATATTAATGGAGGATTTGAAGGGATGGATATTATTCCCCTTGTTTCTGCTTATAAAAATCTCCATGAAAAACTGATAAGAAGTTATATTTTTAGATATCCCTATAAAAAATATTATGAGGTTAAGGAGGTAAATAAAAGGATATTTGAAGAAATAAGTAAAATTGAGCCTTTAAAATTTAAATCGGTAGGACTTGGATGGGATCTTCTTAAGGAGAATAAATAGAACTACGTATTCCAAGGTCTTTTAAAAATTTCAATTTGGGCTAATTTTAAAGAAAATTCTTTAGAAGAAAAAGATATCTTCTCTATATTTTTAACAGGAAAAGCTCCTGCTACACTTGTAGTTATAAAGCATTCCTCCATATTTTTGATGTCTTCTAATTTTAGGAATGATATATCTACTTGGTAGCCTAAGCTTTTAGCTACTTCAAGAAGATGTTTCCAAAAGCAGTTTCTGTTATTAGTTTCTTTTCATTGAGGAAAAGGCAGGTATCAAACCCCAAGCTTTTAGCTCTTTCTTCTTCTATAACATTAAGCCCCATATTAAATGTTTTGATATAATTAAGAATATTGTGGGAATATTTTCTAATTTTAGATATTTTTATAGCTAAACCCCTATTATACTTTTCCCTATCGTATTTTATTTCTTTTTCTTCTATAATAGGTTCTTTTCCTTTAAAGTGTATTCTTAAAGCTCCAAAAGACAAATTTGTTTTTGTTATATAGTCCCTAAGATACTCTTCGAATTTTTCAAAGGGAAGAGAGAAAGGAAGTTTAAGTGTTTTAAAACCTCGTCTCATTCTATTATAGTGTTCGTATAATAGATGCAATTCCCCATTCTCAAAATATATGGTTTCAAAAGGTACTAAACCAAAGGTGTAAAAATACTCCTCTTTATTCAAAGAAATCATCTCCTCCTGGAAAGGTTGCTTTGATTATATCTTTAAAGCTTACATCTCTCTTTAAAGTTCCATGTATGGTGGATACTAAGTGATATACTGAAGAATATTCTTCAACTTCAAAAAGTTTCTTTACTTCTATGGAGTTAGGAGTGCAAATTTTAGCTAAGTCATTTCTTTCTAAGTCTACAATCATGATAGGAGGTAAAGCTTAAAAGGTTCTATAAATATTTTTTCTTCTATAATATTTCTTCTCATAATCGTAAGAAATTTTTAAGTAAGTTTATTCCCTCCTCTGTTCCTATAGACTCAGGGTGAAACTGAACTCCTTTTTTAGTACAGGCAGCTATTTCTATAATATCATTATTGCTATGATTTTCAAGAATAAGAGAGTGATATTTCACTACTCTAAGAGGATTTTTGATGTTCTTAAAGATCCCTTTTTCATCATGAATTATCTCATCAATTATTCCATGCATTGGTTTTTGAGCCTTTACAAGTTTCAAACCAAAGAATACTCCAATTGCTTGATGTCCTAAGCATACCCCTAAAATTTTTTTGCTGCTTTTGAAACAATCTATTATCTCAAAAAGTATATTGTCATCGGTGGGTCTCCCAGGACCTGGAGAAAGCACTATATAATACTTATCTCGTCTCTATTTTTTACAATGGTTTTCACTAATCAAGATATTTGATATTATAAGTATAAGTTTTGGTTTAGAAAAGAGGTGAGATTAATGGAAGTTTTTGTAGAAAGACTTCTTGATAAAGGGTATATTGATGATGAGGAATTCTTTGTCATAGTTACAGAAGTGGATTACAAAGATGAAATCCCACTTCCTAAGGGTATGTTTAAATTTCAGCCAGAATTTCTCTTAAATATTATTGAGGATGCAGTGGGACAAAATCCTGATTTGATTCTTAAGGTGTATAGAGCTTTAGAGGAAAAGAACCTATATAAATTTAATGCTGTCTTTTATAGAAGTATTAACATTGTGGGTTATGATATTAAAGTCAAAGGTCAAGAATTTTCAGAAGAAGAGGCAAAAAGCTTAGGGTTAAGTAGTGATCAGCATAATCAGATTACAGGGAAAATAGAGGAATATGTTGAAATTTTGAAAGAAAAGCTCACTGAGTATTTTTTTGAGTTTTATAAAGAAGAAACCGAGGAATTTGTATTTGGAGAAGAGTATATAATTGATCTTTTAGATGATGAGGATGAAGAGGATGATTCGGAGGATTACAATGAATGAAACTTAGCATGCCCTCTTCCAAAGTATATGTTTATTTTAATATTATACTGTTTAGCTAATTCTAATAAATTTTCTTTTACAAGGGAATAAAAATTATTAAAATTTTCCTTATTGAAGAGTATTTCCTTCATTCTTGGAAGAAGGTTAGGATAATGTTGGGACATTAACCTTTCTATCTCGGAAAATGTTCCGCCCCGGGTATTAAAACTTTCTGTGTAGATTTCTTCTATACCAAGAACTTTAAAGGTTTTTATAAGTTCTTCCGCATCAGAAAAGAATGGCCAAAAAGGTCCCATCATCACATATACTTTTATATTTTCCTGTTTTAGTCTTTCTATAGTATATATTCTCCTCTCTATGGAGGGAGAGTTTGGCTCTACAACCCTTTTCCAGTCCTCATCAAGGGTATTCAAAGTTATATTTACATCAATATTTTTAAATTTTTTAATGAGGTCAATGTCTCTTAAGACAAGATCAGATTTTGTTAATATACTAAGAGGATAAGGATATTCTGAAAGTATTTCAAGGATTTTTCTTGTAATCTCATATTTTTCTTCTAATGGCTGATAAGGGTCAGTTACAGTTCCTATATTTATATTACCGTTTTTGTATTTTTCTCTCTTTATTTCCTTTTTAAGGACTTCAGGCATATTTACCCTTATATCTACAAACTCTCCCCATCCTTCTGTATGTTTTGTGAATCTTTTCATAAATCTTGCATAGCAATAAAGACATCCATGAGCACATCCTACATAGGGATTTATTGCCCATCCTCCACTGGGAAATCCACATTTTGATATTGCAGTTTTGCAAGTTATTTCTTTAATAACCATTTATTCCCCTTCCCTCATGGTTCTATTATATCAGAGGTTAGCATTCTTTTAAAAGCATAGAAAACTGATCTTTTTCAAAATCTCTTCATAATGCTCCATATCATCCATATGGTAAAGCTCTAAAACATAGTTCCTTAAAACAGAATAAAGAGGTCTTGGAGCTGGTTGGTTAAAGTTTTCAGGGGTGAGCTTGATTATCTTATCTTTAGGTAAGTTAAAAATTTCGGCTACTTTCCAGGCGAAATCATACCTTGTGATAATTCCCTTATTTACAATGTGATATGTGCCATATAATTTTGTAAAAGAGAGTTCTTTTACCTTTCTTACTAAATCGCCAGCATAGGTGCAGGAGGCAAAATGGTAGTTTGATAAATAAATCTCTTTCCCTTCTTTTAAGCTCCGATAGATTTGAGTAAAAGCATTGTTTCCATATTCTCCAAATACGTAAGAAGTCCTTATAATAAAATATTTTTCACAAAATTCTTTTACAAAAAGTTCTCCTTGTAGTTTTGTTCTTCCATAAACGTTTATAGGATTAGGAGTATCAAATTCTGTATATGGCGAGTTCTTATCTCCTGAAAATACATAATCGGTACTTATGTAAATTAAGGGTATATCAAGAATAGAGCAAGCTATAGCAATATGCTTTGTACCCAGTGCATTTACTTTCCAAGCTAAATCTGGATCCCTTTCACATATGTCAGGAGATCTTATAGCTGCAGGGTGAATCACTAAGTCAGGCTTAAGTTCTATTATTTTTTCTATAGTATTTTTATCTTCTATGTTTATATCTTTATGGGTCAAAGGGATCACATCATGATCTTGAAATTCCTTTACAAAATATTGTCCTAAAAAACCTCCTGCACCTGTAATTAATACTTTCATATTAAATTCTTTCCCATCCTATCTTTTCTAAGCTTTTTATTTTCTCCTCCTCGTCCCCTAATAGGATTATGAAATGGTTTCCTATAGGATTTTGTAAGAAAGAATCATCTTTTATCTTTGCTGTAATTTGAGTTCTACACATGTTTTCTTCAAAGGGCTTTTTAACTACCTCTCCTGTAAATAGTGTAAATTTTTTGTTTCTTCCTATTCTCAGGATGGTAATCTTTTCAGAATTTATGTATCCTTCTATGCCTACACTACTTAAGGTTTCAAAGTGAGTATTTAGGTTGAAATACTCTGGAATATTAATTGCTATGGTACAATGGGCAAAGGTATATTCGTTATTTTCTATTCTGGCAAGGTTTGCCATGAAAGGAGTTTTATTGGTTAGCTTGTAAGCAAAAAGCATGGTAGCAAGGGCTTCTGTATCTCCTTCGCAACTTGCAATAATTCCTTCAGCATTTAAGAGAGATAGGGCAAGGCATCCTGTAATTTTTAAATTTATAGCCAAGTCAAAACACCTTACTGTGATAGCATAAAGATTATATTTATCTATGATTTTCTTTAAAGAGGTATAAACTTTTGTTGCTTTTAAAAGTTCTTCTTTTGATATTTTTTTATCCTTTGAAAGTTCCCATATTTTATCGGAAAGGGTAGGATCCTCTTTAAGATTTTCTTCTACTTCTTTTAATGATATTTCCACGGGTTCTAATCCGAGCTCTTTTAATACATCATAATTTCCGCTTTTTATTAACCAATCGCTGGGCTTTCCTATAATCCCTACTTTTTTATTTTTTAACTCATCCATGACTCTTAATACATTCATTATGTTTTCGTCAGGTTTTGTGATTAAAATGGTCTTTATACCTTTTTCCTTGGCATAGGCTTGAACTTCTAAGCTTGCAGCAAGACCATTTGCTATGCCAAAGGGTATGATAAAAAGTCCATCTTTTAAATATTTCAAGGCTTCTTCTTCAGTTCCTCCAGTAAGAAGAATTATGGCATCAGGATCTTCACTCTCCTCTAAATTTAAATATCTTCCTAAATATTCTTTTGCTTCTTTAAGTTTTTCATCTACTTTATACGCTATGGGACTTAAAAGAAATTTTACTTTCATAGTTTATTCTCCTTTACAGAATTTTTTAACATATTCTGCCATTTGTCTTCCAAGCATTCTACATGCTTTTTGTTCTGCCTCCTTGGGATATCCCACAGAGACTGCCCCATAATGGGCAGTAACTCCTGGTGCAGAATAATCAGGAAGTCCAAAAACTAAATAACCATAATTCATAAGGACGGTTAATATAGAATATAAAGTGGCTTCATTTCCACCTCCTAGGCCTCCTGAAGATGAAAAAGCAGCCCCAATTTTTCCCTTTACCTTACCCCAGGCAACACTAACACTCTCGTCAAAAAACTTTTTCAGTTTCCAAGTAAGGGTACCACAATATGCAGGAGATCCTACAATAATGCCATCAAAGTTTAAAAGATCTTCAGGAATAGCATCATCTACATGTTTTATTACCACCTCTACTTCTTGTACACCTTTTGCTACCTCTTCTGCCATCTTTTTTGTATTCCCTGTTGCACTGTCGTATAAAATTAGCACCTTTGCCATGAAATCCCTCCCTTTTTGCATTTTGTCAGCTTAATATACTTTATTCTATCTTGAAAAGTTAGCAAGGACAATAGTTTAAATTCTACATAAGACGAAAAGCTCACTACTAATAATTCCTGAGTGTGGAAATCCAAGCATAGAGGTATATTATGAAACTGTAAAAAATTTAGCTATAAAAGATTTTGTTCCTGAGACTAAATGGTTTCTATGCACAAATCCAATCTGTAGAGTAGTATATTTTTCAGATAAAGATATTATTAATAAAGAGAATAAAGAAAATATTCCAGTATGCTACTTTGTAGGTATAACATATAAAGAATTATCTTGGTAAAACCAATAGTGGTATGTGTAGATATAAAAATCCCACGGGAAGGTGTTGTGCTAAGAGACTACTTTGATACAAATATAGAAACCCTTGCAAGGGTTTACGCAATTTTAATTTTTATTTTATCTCACATAAGAATCCTTTTCTTTGCTTATTTGAAATTTTTGGAACACTCTTCCCTTTCTCTTAAAAATCCTTTAAATCCCACATAGTTCAGATCAAACTTGTCCATCTCTTTGCCCTCCTATTCTTATTCCTTAAAAGTTTCATACAGTCTACCAATAGAATGAACTATATAACCTCTTACTTCTTCCCCTAAAGCCCATTCCTCAATAACTACATATCCCAGTCCTCCAGATGCATGCACTACTTTGAAATGTCCCTCTATAGTTGGTTCAATAAATAGCCCACAATGACATACTATCCCATCTTTATTTCTTACAAAAACAATGTCGCCTGCTCTTGCTTGTTCGAGGGGGATAGGAATTGTGTTTTCTGAAAAGAGCGCTTCTACAGTTGCATCGTTATAAATTTTTCCTTGATTTTTGAATAAAAGATTAGGACATACTTGCTGGTAGCCCCATACAACTAACCCTGAACAATCAAATCCTATGTCAGGACTTTGAGCCCCTAAAACATAAGGTTTCCCAACTTGACTTATTGCATACTCTACTGCTTTTTGCCCTTCTTCAGGCGTAATTTCCCTTGTGTAATATGAAATGCTACATCCTGAACCCCAAATTAAGCTAAGACAAAATAACATAATCAGGAACTTTATTTTCATCTTCTATCACTTCTCCTGTTTAAATCCCCCTTTATATTTTCTTTTTATTTTAACTCTAAAACTATCTCTTAGCGTATGCTTTTATCATATAGAGGGGTTAGGTCAACTTCTGGCCCTCAAATTTTTAAGGCAAAAATTTTTTAGGAAGGGTATTATTAGAAGTTTAATTGTTATCTTGAGTAATAAGTGAAAGCGTAACTATAAGTTGGGTTTTCTGATTTGTAATAAATTTGGTGATAATTATTGCTTAATTCAATCCAATCCCAGATATCGTCCCAGTTGGTGTAATAAGGTTGCCACTGTATAACTTTGTAGGGTTGATTGTTATAGGGGCATATTAGAGGTTCTGGAAAATACTGAGGATTATATAATACATAAGTAGAAAAAGACCAAGCATCAATGGGATATTGTTTGTTTTTTAAGTAGTACATCTCTAAAGCTTCTTTTACAAGTCTCATATTAGAGAGGTGAGCATTTCTTTTGGCTTGATTTATAGTTTCAAAATATAGAGGTATAGCAATGGCTATTAATATGGTTAATATGCCTATAACTACTAAAAGCTCTAATAATGAAAAACCCTTTCTACCCATATCCAATTATTAAATTTATATTAATTTTTAATCTGTTTAAATTATATCATAGTATGATTAAATATAAAATACCTTCTAAGATTATTTATTAAGAGGTGGAAAAATGAAGGAAAATTTGAATTTTCCATATTTTATGCCAACTAAAATATGGTTTGGACCTGAAAGCTTAGAAAAGTTAAGGGAAGAGAAACTTCCTGGAAAAAAAGCACTTATAGTTATCTCTGCTGGAGGTTCAATGAAAAAACTTGGTTATCTTGATAGGCTTATAGATATCTTAAAAAGTAGAAGGGTTGAATATGTAGTTTTTGACAAAATTCTTCCTAATCCTATTAAGAAGCATGTAATGGAGGGAGCCCAGATTGCAAGAGAAGAAGAGTGTGACTTTGTTATTGGGCTTGGTGGAGGAAGCAGTATTGATTCAGCAAAAAGTATCGCATTAATGGTAAAAAATGATGGAGATTATTGGGATTATATTGTAGGAGGCACAGGAAAAGGTAAAAAACCTGAGAAAGGTGCGCTACCAATTGTAGCTATAACTACCACAGCAGGGACAGGAACGGAAGCAGATCCTTGGACTGTAATAACCAATGAGGAAACTAATGAAAAGATTGGATATGGAAATGAGTATACTTTTCCCACTTTATCCATTGTAGATCCAGAACTTATGTTAAGTGTTCCTCCTCATCTTACTGCCTATCAAGGATTTGATGCCTTTTTCCATGCAGTAGAGGGATATATTGCAAATATTGCTAATCCTGTAAGTGATCTTTATGCTTTAAAAAGTGTAGAGTTAATTGCTAAATATTTGCCAATTTGTGTTAAAAATGGTAATGATCTTATTGCGAGAACTTATGTGGCTCTTGCCAATACTCTTTCAGGATTTGTTGAGAGTACATCAAGCTGTACTTCGGAACATTCCATGGAGCATGCTCTTTCTGCTTTTCATCCAGAACTTCCCCATGGAGCTGGTTTGATTATGCTTTCTGAGGCTTACCATACATTTTTTGCTTCTAAGATTCCTGATAGATATATTCAACTTGCTAAAGTAATGGGATTAGACGTAGATTCTCTCCCTGAAGAAGAAAAACCTTATGCTTTTATTAAAGCATTGAAGAAGCTACAAGAAGAGTGTGGAGTAGCAAATTTAAGGATGTCTGATTATGGTATAAAAGAAGATGAGATTGAAAAATTAGCTCAAAATGCTATAGAGACTATGGGAGGACTTTTTGAAATGGATAGATATAAACTAAGTTTTGATGAGGTAGTGGAAATATTGAGAAAAGCATATAAGTAAATTGTGGTTTGTGGGCTCTCTCCAAAAGGAGAGAGCCTTTTTTATTTATGGTATAATACTTTCAAATGAGAGGGGTATTGTATTTTTTATCCTGGCTAATAGGGTGGGTATACTACAAGAGTCTGAGATTTCTAAAGAAAGAAGGGGAAATTTCAGGGGAATATAAAGTTTCGGTGATAATACCAGCGAGGAATGAAGAGAAGAATTTAGATAAGCTTCTATATTTACTACAAAAGCAAACCTATAAACCCTATGAAGTGATAGTAGTGAATGACAATTCCGAAGATAATACGGAAGAAGTAGCAAAAAGGTACGGAGTGAAAGTAGTGTCTTTATATGAAGATCCACCAGAAGGTTGGGTAGGGAAGAACTGGGCAATATGGAATGGATATCTGGAGTCAAGGGGAGAGATTTTATTATTTTTAGATGCAGATGTAGAGCCGAGGGAAGAATTTATAGAGGTAATGTTGAGTAATTATGAGAGGTACGGTGGGTTAATTTCCTGTTGGCCATATCAGAGATTTGAAAAATTTTATGAGCATTTGAACTTTATTTTTAACATTGGCGCTGTTATTACTATGTGTGCCATTAAAAAAGAGGGAGCCTTTGGTCCCTCTATGATGATTTCAAGGGAGGATTATGAGAAGGTAGGGGGACATAAGGAAGTTAGGGACAAAGTGGTGGAAGATCTTCATTTTGGGAACCTTTGTATAAAGAAAGGGGTTCCAGTAAACAATTTTTTAGGTGGGGAATATATAAAATTCAGAATGTATCCTAAGGGGTTGAGAGATCTTATTGAAGGTTTTTCCAAAAATTCTTCTCAGGGAGTAGTCTCTTTAAGTTTTACCAAGTTTTTATATCTTTTGATGTGGTTTTATGGAGTTTTTGGAAGTTTTGCTTTTGAAAATCTCATAAATCTTTGCTATCTTTTATTCTCTTTTCAGCTCTATATAATCTCTCGTAGATTAGGAGATTACAGTATTGTAGATTCTATAATATATCCTATTCATTTTATGTTTTTTATAACAGTTTTGTTATATTCTACTTTTAAGACTTTTCTATTTAAATCAGTATCGTGGAAGGGGAGAAAAATAAATGTGGGATAAAATTCTAATTATCCTTCTCCAATTTCTCTCAGGTTCAGTTATGTACTCTTATTTTATTGCAAAACTTTTGAATATAGATTTAAGAAAGGTGAGGGATGGAAATCCAGGAGCCTATAATTTATGGATTTCTACTAACTGGAAGATAGGTTTGATTGGGGCACTTCTTGATTATTTGAAAGGTATTTATCCCCTTCTTTGGTTTGTAAGGTATAAAGATATAAAAGATAAATGGCTTATTACTATTTCTGCCCTTGCTGGAATATTCGGACATGTGTTTTCTCCTTTTATGGAGGGAAAAGGAGGAAAAGGAGTTGCGGTTTCCTTTGGAGCCTGGACGGTAGTTACAGGGCTTGAAGGACCTTTATTTTTAGGTCTCTCCATGTTTATATTCAACCTTGCTAAAATGCGAGGTGCAACGCCAGAGGAGGATGCCTTAAAGGTCTTTTATGGATTTTTGTGTTTAGTGCCTTACGTGATTTATAAAGTTTTTACTGGACACCTCTATATACTTATTCTTTATCTTGGAAATTTTGGAATAATAGCATATTCTCATAGGAATGAGCTTTTAAAGGTTTTTGCAAATGCATAAAGAAGGCAAGTTTTGTAGTTTTGGTTATTCCTGTTTAATTTTAAGAGATATATATTTGAGGAGAGTTTAAGGATATATGTGGATTATAATTGACTTTATGGTATAATTTTCTCAAATGAGAATTATCTTATTTTTAATCTTTTGGCTAATAGGGTGGGTATACTACAAGAGTCTGAGATTTCTAAAGAAAGAAGGGGAAATTTCAGGGGAATATAAAGTTTCGGTGATAATACCAGCGAGGAATGAAGAGAAGAATTTAGATAAGCTTCTATATTTACTACAAAAGCAAACCTATAAACCCTATGAAGTGATAGTAGTGAATGACAATTCCGAAGATAATACGGAAGAAGTAGCAAAAAGGTACGGAGTGAAAGTAGTGTCTTTATATGAAGATCCACCAGAAGGTTGGGTAGGGAAGAACTGGGCAATATGGAATGGATATCTGGAGTCAAGGGGAGAGATTTTATTATTTTTAGATGCAGATGTAGAGCCGAGGGAAGAATTTATAGAGGTAATGTTGAGTAATTATGAGAGGTACGGTGGGTTAATTTCCTGTTGGCCATATCAGAGATTTGAAAAATTTTATGAGCATTTGAACTTTATTTTTAACATTGGCGCTGTTATTACTATGTGTGCCATTAAGAAAGAGGGAGCCTTTGGTCCCTCTATGATGATTTCAAGGGAGTATTATGAGAAGGTAGGGGGACATAAGGAAGTTAGGGACAAAGTGGTGGAAGATCTTCATTTTGGGAACCTTTGTATAAAGAAAGGGGTTCCAGTAAACAATTTTTTAGGTGGGGAATATATAAAATTCAGAATGTATCCTAAGGGGTTGAGAGATCTTATTGAAGGGTTTACTAAGAACATTGCAAAGGGTGCATTTTCTATTAGTCTATTAAATTTTTTACTAGTTTTTCTATATATAACAGGGGTTTATGGAAGTATTTTTTATTTTAGGAGTACAGTTTTAAATTTTTTATATGCTCTTTATGCTACTCAACTTTTTGCAATACAAAGAAGACTTGGAGATTATAAATGGTATGATGCTTTCTTTTATCCTTTGCATTTTTTATTTTTCCTTTCCATTTTTTTATATTCCATTATTAGAATATTTTTTGTAAAAACGGTAATATGGAAGGGGAGGAAAATTCGTGTGGGTTAATTTAGGAGTAATATTATTACAATTTCTTTCTGGCTCTATTATGTATTCTTATATCATAGCAAGGATTTTAAAAGTGGATCTTTCAAAAATAAGGGATGGGAATCCTGGAGCCTCTAATTTGTGGAGAGCAGTAGGCTGGAAATATGGGATTTTAGCACTCTTTCTTGATTATCTTAAGGGAGCTCTTCCCCTTGCAATTTTTGTATCCTTAGGAATAGTAAAAGATAATTTTGTCATTTCTTTAGCTGCCCTTTCAGGGGTTTTAGGACATGCTTTTTCTCCCATCTTGAGGTTTAAGGGAGGAAAGGCGGTGGCGGTTTCCTTTGGAGCATGGTCTGTACTTACTAAGTGGGAGGCACCTATGCTTCTTGGAACTATTTTTACCATATTTACTATTATTAAACCCAAGGGTACTACTGTTCAAGAGGATGCTTTTAGGGTAATTCTTGGTTATTTATTTCTTTTGCCCTATATAATTTACAAATCTTTCCATGGAGATTTTCATCTTCTTATTTTTTACGATGGAAATTTTGCTGTTATCTTATATAAGCACTATAAGGATTTATGGGGATATTTAAGAGGGCAATCCTGATATAGGTTAAAGTATCAGGACTGCCTAAAATTTTATTCTAAGCTAATCTTTAAATTTACAGGATTTCTTATAATGTCAGATACGGGACATCTTCTTTCTACTTCCTTCATTAGCTCCTCAATTCTTTCTCTTTCAACTGGAGAGATAATTTTAACCTTTGCTCTTACCTCTTGATATCCTGCTCTAACACTTGGATCTCCCATAAATCCTCTTGGATCTAAGTCTCCTTCAGTTTCAATTTCAATACTTTCTAAGGGTATATTTTTCTCTCTTGCTACTACTGGTATTACAATTCCAAGGCAACCAATTAATGCGGCAAGTACAACTTCAACAGGGTTTGGAGCGGTATCCTCTCCACCAAGAGATGGAGGCTCATCCATATTAATTGTGAACTTATTTCTAATATTTACCTCAACCTTAAGATTGCCTTTCCATTCTCCCTTTGCCTTAAAGGTTACTAAGTTTGCCATTTCCTAACCTCCTTGTTATATTTTTTATTCTTAACAGTTAATTATATAATTTAATACCAAAAAAGTAAAGATTACAAAAATCCACTTTATAAGCTTTTGGTTTATTGATATAATAAAAATATATGGTAAGGGATAAAATGAGGGGTCTCACATTTATAGAGATTTTAATAACTGTTTTTATCCTTGGAATAATTGTTATTGGCTTAGTAAGCATTTTATCAAACTCAATAGATCTTTTCTTACTCAAATCTGAGGAGAGAGAAGTTATTTCAAATCTAAATACCGCAATGGATAGGCTTACCAGGGATATAAGACAGGGAAGAAGAGTGTTATCCTTGAGTTCTACTTCCTTTTCCATTGAACTCAGTACAGGAGTGACGCATACTTACTCTTTAATAACAGGGGCTGATGGTAAAAGTTATTTGGGAGTTGATGGGCAGATTCTTGCAGGACCAATAAGTAGCATCACTTTTACAGGGATGAAGGATGACTTTACTTATACTACTGCTCCTAGCGATATAAGGATAATAGCTTTTACTATAACTATGACCGATGGAAGGAATATGGCAAGTACTGTGGCACTAAGGGCAGAGATGCCAAGGGTAACAGGTGAGGTTGTGATTACAGAGATAATGTATTATCCTCCTTCTAAAGATAAAAATAGCAATAATGTTGGAACTTCTAATTCTCAATTTGTGGTTATATATAACAATTCAAATACCCCTGTTGATCTTAGAGGATGGAGTATAAATGGTAATCAGTTTACCACCTTGGTAAGTGGTACTTGGACATTATATCCTGGAAAGTCAGCTGTTATTGGGTCATCGGGATCAAATCTTATTGATACTTATTATTTTCCTTTACCTTACTATGCTTCTTATATAAAAACTTCAAGCGGTGGTTTGGGATTAAATGGAAACCCTCTTAGTTCTAATTCGGATACTGTGGTACTTCGTAACAATTTTAATAGAGTAGTAGATCAAATCAGTTATTCTTCTACTTGGGGTGGATATCCTAAGAGTACTTCAGGGCGATATAGGGATTTTTACTCCTTGGTAAGGAAATCTTTAAATGCTCCCTCTCAAGATCCGAATAATTGGGGTGATTCTCAAAATTTAAATTTTGTGATTAATCAGGGAAACGTTGACTATGTAGCTTATTGTTTGCTTCCCAAACTTGTAATCACAGAAGTCATGTATTTACCTTGTCCTTATGTGATTTTGGGCTGGTCAAATTCAAATCAGAATGAACGGGAATATATTGAAATTCATAATCCCACCTATTCAAGCATTGATTTAACTATAGATTGGTCTAAGAATAATTTTTATTCTGTTTATACAAATTCAAATCCTATCTATTCTTCAACAAAATGGATCCTTAATCCTGGAGAGTATGCTGTTGTAAGTAGTTCTGCAGCAAATATAAAAAGTTACTACGGTTTATCAGAAAGTATTATCTACATGAAAACAAATTCACCATCCTTAGCTAGTCCTACATATACTAATCTACCTGATACTTCCTTTACTATTACTCTTTTACAAAGAAATCAAAGCTTTAATCCTCCTAATGGTACAAATAGTTATACTATTGATTATTTCTATTACTCCCCATCCTTAGGTGGATTTCCTTATACTTCTACTTATTTAGATAGGTATTATTCTATTGAAATTAAGAATTTAGGCTTACTTGGTCTATTTAGGAGAGAAGATAATTATGTTCGGAATGTTGCCTCTTCTATTAGTCTTTGTTATACTGTTTTTATTCAATGGGAGAATAATAATCAAGGTAAGAGATATGAAGTGTATTGTAGTCCTGGTTCTAAAAATTCGATCTCTCCTTAAGTATCTTTCTTTTTTTGCTTTAAAAGGTGATTTGGTTTGTTAGAGAGGGCAAGAGTTATTCTTAAAAAAGGAGTGCATACAAAGGTTGTTAGGGGAAATCCTTGGATTTATGATAATGAGATATTGAAGATTGAGGGAGATTTTTTGCCAGGGGATGTTGTAGATATTTATGATGTAAGCAAAAGCTTTATAGGAAGAGGGTTTATAAATCCCAATTCAAAGATAAGAATAAGGATTCTTACAAGAAAGGAAGAGGAAATAGATAAAGAATTTTTTAGAGAAAGGATTCTTAAAGCTTGGGAGTATAGAAAAAAAGTAGTAGATACCGATTCTTGTAGAGTGGTTTTTGCTGAAGCAGATTTTCTTCCAGGACTTATTGTGGATAAGTTTTCAGATATTCTTGTGATTCAAACCTTAACTCTTGGGATAGATAGATTTAAAGAAGTTATAGTGGAAGTTCTTGATGAGATTTTTCAGCCAAAGGGTATATACGAAAGAAACGATGTCTCAGTAAGAGAGCTTGAGGGACTTCCTCAGGTAAAAGGTTTTTTAAAGGGAAATTTTGATACAAAAGTGGAGATAGTAGAAAATGGAATAAAAGTCATTGTGGATGTAGAAAATGGTCAAAAAACAGGCTATTTTCTTGATCAAAGGGAGAATAGGGCAAGTTTAAGGGGATTGGTAGATGGAGCAGAGGTTCTTGATGTCTTTTGTTATACAGGTGGATTTTCTCTTCATGCATTAAAATATGGAGCAAGTAAAGTTGTGGCGGTGGATTCATCGGGTATTGCTTTAGAGATAGCAAAGGAAAATGCTAAATTAAATGGATTTATGGATAGGATAGAGTTTATTGAAGAAAATGCTTTTGATCTTTTAAGAAGATTTCATAAAGAGGGGAGAAGTTTTGATGTGGTGATTCTTGATCCTCCTGCCTTTGCTAAGTCATCAAAAAATATTGACGGGGCTTTGAGAGGATATAAGGAAATAAATTTGAGAGCCATGAAGATAGTAAGGGATGGAGGATTTTTAATTACTTGTTCTTGTTCTCAGCATATTACAAGGGATCTTTTTGAAAAAGTCATAGAGTCTGCTAGTTTTGATGCCAATAGACTTCTTCGTCTTGTAGAGTTTCGCTATCAAGCAAAAGACCATCCTATTCTTCTTTCTCATCCTGAGTCTTTATATCTTAAGTGTGGGATTTATCAAGTTTGGAAAAAGTTATAATCTTATAACCGATTTTAATTCCTCTCGGTTTTCATAAAGCACTTCAAAGATGTCTTTATCAATGTAGCCCTCTCTTGCAAGTCTTCTCATATAATTTATAGCCATTTTCTCAGAGACTCCTTTTCTATATGGTCTATCCTCTAAAAGAGCAGAGTAAATATCTGCAGTGGCTACAATTCTTGCTTCAATAGGTATTTCATTTCCCTTTAGTCTAAAGGGATAGCCTTTTCCATTTAATTTTTCATGATGATAAGAAGACCATATAATTATGTCCTCAAAGGGAATGGAATTCTTAAGAGTTAAAAAAGTTTTAAAGGGATGCACTTTTATGTATTCTGTTTCTTTTCTTGTTAATTTATCTTTTTTTAATAAAATTTTTGAAGATAAGGCTACTTTTCCAATATCGTGAAGATATCCTGATATTCTTATTCTCTTTATTTTTTCATCATTTATATTTAAATTTCCTGCCAAAAAGGATGAGATGTTTGCTACGTTTCTTGAATGTCTTACTTGAATCCTGCTTCTATAATCTACAATTCTTGCAATGGCTTTTGAAAGGAGTAAAAAGGAATCAATATCAAGCTTTATATCGCAGGAAAAGTCCTTAGGAGTTATGTTATCATAATTTATTTCAAACCAAAAGGATTCCTTTTGAGAAAGATCATAAAAAGCGTTAAGTACATCAGGATGGAATAAATTCTCTCCCTTTTCTTTTATTTTTTTAATTATCTTATTCTTCTCTTTTAGTATATATTTACTTTTGTCATAGTTTTCATCAATATGTTCTGCAAGGTTTAATATTTGGCTTTCTATAGGTATTTTTTCATCTTGATAAAATTCTCCTCTTCCTAAATTCCAAGAAAAATGATGGTATTTTATTATGGTGGCGGGTCTTTCTAAAAAGGGAATATCCGATAGGAATAAGCTACTTTTTAAGGCATGATCAGAAATTTCCTTATGGTTGTAATTATTATTCTTGTTCCCATTTCCTGCATCATGAAGTAGGGCTGAAATGACAAGCTCATATTTGGATTTTTCTGGGAGCTTTAGGTGGTTTGCTATAGCGAGGGATATATTAGCTACCCTAGAAGAATGTCTTCGGTTTTCAGGAAGCTGACTATCCAACTGTTCAGAAAAAGCAAACAAAAAAGCAAGTAGAGACACCATTTTCTCCATAATTTTTTAGGTAATTTTAACACGACAAATTTTTTTTGTCAAAAATAATAAACCTTAATATTAAATTATTTTACCCTTAAGTTTTCGAAATTATTCTTTAATCAATGAAAATAGTTTTACCCTTTTCTGGATAAATTAACCTGCAAAAATTCTTGAATTCCATCTCCATTTAGATGTCCGCTGGCATGAAGAGGGGATTCTTCTCTTTTTTCTACTAAATTTCCCCTTATCTCTAAGTTGAAATATCTTAGCCAATTTTCTACTTTTTGCTGGTCTATTTTCATCTCTTCATTGAAAGCTTCGCTTGAGGAGAATATATATACTCCTTTATCAGGTAAAATGTCTAATAAAATATGAAAATCATAATAGGAGATGCATAAAATATAGTCCTTTGGATTTTTATTTATCTCCTTTGCTGTTACGACTTTTCCAGGAATATTTTTATATTTTTGAAGAAGGTTTTCTTCCCAAGTGTCATAATTTCCTTTAGGCTTTGCGTAAAAGGTTATGAATTCGTCCTTTTTAGGGTCAGGATATCCTATAAGAGATAGGCTCTCAAGAAGATATATGTCTTTTAGGGTTAGGACTAACTTTCTTCCTGTTTCTTTTTCTACCTCTAAAAAAGTTAATAACCTATCAATATTTCTTGGACCAAAATCTGCAATTACGTAATGAAAACAAGATTTAACTATCTCTAAAGCTTTTTCTTTTACTTCCTATTCGGTATAAAGTTTTTCAATATTAGGGTGGGTGCCTTCGCATATGAACACTTTTACATCCATTTCTTTTAAATTTTTCATAAATTCCTTTGTTAAATTTCCATTTCTTTCGTGTAGTCTTAAGTCTACTGTGTATACAATCCATCCTGCAGAGGTTTTTATAGCAAAGCTTCCTGCTCCTGGAATATAGTGATCTACAGGAAAAAATATAATTTCAAAAGGACCAATATTAAATTTATGGTTATTAATTTCTAAGAAGCTTTCGTAAAGATCGCTTATCTTTTTCTTTTCTATCTTTCTCCAGAATTCAAGTATTTTATCGTTGAAATTTTCTGCATAGGTGATGTATTTTCGAGGTTAAAGAAGTTATTATTGGGATTTTATGATTTATATAGGGGAGATAGCCTATGTGATCTAAGTGGGCGTGAGATATGAGTAGAGCAAGAGGCTCTATTTCTCTATAAAGAGAATGTTCTTTAAAATCTCCCCAGATTCCAGGAATTTCTAAATCTTCCCTATATAAACCTCTTAAAGGAGGAATAAGGCTTAGGTGTAAGTGGTCATAAATTCCTAAAATTTGCCTTGGCCTTAAGAATTTGTCAAAATATTTGTTCTCTTCATTAAAATTAGTTCCAAAATCTAAAAGGATAGAATTGTCTCCATCTTCTAAGAGTATTTTATTTCCCCTATGCAATTTACCCCATCATAAAAGTTAAGCTTTACATGCATATTTTATTTTATCACATGTTAAAATATAGGAGAAAATTAATTTTTAATGTGGTGATAAGAAGGTATGAACGAAACTATAAAAACTATCAAATCAAGGGTTAGTGTAAGGAAATTTTTGGAGAAAGAGGTTCCTAAGGAGATTTTAGAAGACCTTATTGATTGTGGAAGGCTTGCTCCATCAGGGTATAATAGACAGCCTTGGATATTTCTTGTAGTTACGGATAAAGAGTTAAAAAATAGGCTTGCTGAGATTACTCCTTGGGGAAGATTTTTAAAAGAGGCTGGCGCAGGAATACTTATATTTTGCGAAAAGGACGCAGAAACCGCCCTTGAAGATGCTTGTGCTGCGGGAGAAAATATAATTATTGCTGCTCAATCTTACGGACTTGGAACTTGTTGGATTAACTCTTACAAGAAAGCTTATTCTGAAGATGTAAAAAGGCTTGTTAAATGTCCTGATAATATGGAACTTATGGTCATGCTTGCTGTGGGTTATCCAGCAGAGATTCCTCAAAGACCTCCTAAGAAATCTCTTTCTGAGGTATTGAGGTGGCAGACCTTTTAAGGCCTGAAATAATATACGAAGATAATCATCTTCTTGTAGTAAATAAGCCCGCTGGAGTTTTGGTTCAAGGTGATATCACAAAAAGTACTACTCTTCTTGAAATCTCAAAGGCATACATTAAGGAGAAATATCAAAAGCCTGGGAATGTTTTTCTTGCTATTGTGCACAGACTGGATAAACCTGTATCAGGGGTGGTAATTTTTGCAAGGAATTCAAAATCTGCAGGAAGACTTTCGGAAGCTTTTCGAGAAAGAAAAGTGGAAAAAGAGTATTTAGCAATATGCGAAGGGATTTTCAAAATAAAAAAGGGAACTATAAATGAAAGCTTATTTTGGGATGAAAGGGAAAGAAAAGCAAAAATCTCTAATAAAGCTGAAAGTAGAGTTGCTATTACCCATTATGAGGTTTTGGAAGAGTTTAAAAATTTGTCCCTTGTAAGGCTCATACCTGAGACAGGGAGAAAACATCAGTTAAGAGCTCATCTTTCCTATATAGGACATCCTATATTGGGAGATGAAAAATATGGAGGGGGAAGAATATTTAAGGATAAGATCTTTTTGCATTGTAGGAGGATGAGGATTCCTCATCCTGTAAAAAAAGAGATTATGGAATTTAAGACAGAAGTTCCAAATTTCTGGAGTGAATTTTTAAAAATTAAAATTTAAAAGATGAAAAAGGGTCTAAGGCTTACTATAGAACTAATTCCAGAAAGTGCATGGGGAGAAAATTTGAGGAAATATCTTCCAAGGGAAGTTTGGAATAAAATAAGGAGAGAAGTTTTAAAGAAGTCAGGATACAAATGTGCCATATGCGGAAGCTCAGAGAAACTTCAATGTCATGAAGTATGGGAGTTTGATGATGAGAATCATATTTTGAAATTAAAGGGTTTTATGGCTTTGTGCGAGAAATGCCACTTAGTAAAGCATTTTGGTATGGCAGAAATTTTGGCGTCAGAAGGTAAAACAAATTTGGAGGATCTTATAAAACATTTTATGAAGGTAAACGACTGTGATAGAAAAACTTTTGAGGAACATAAAAAGGAGGCTTTTAAAAAATTTAACGAAAGATCAAGATATGAATGGTTAATAGATATCGCTGTATTAATATAAGATGGGGAAAGGGGAGGAATGAGGATTTTAGGGATGCTTGGTTCTAAATTTTTTGCATTTCGTGTAGGCTTCTCAAATAAATAGTGTCTTTTCTATCAAGCTTAGGTGTTCCCTTGCACTTTTTTCCCACGAAAATTCTTTTGCTCTCTCAATCCCCTTGTCAATTAGTTCTTTTCTAAGTTTTTCATTCTCCAATACCTCTTTTATTCCCTTAGCTATATCCCACTCGTCATGAGGATTTATATAATAAGCCGCATCTTTGCAAATTTCCCAAAGAGGTGGTATATGGGAAACTACAATGGGACATCCACATGCCATGGCTTCCAAAGGGGGGAGACCGAAGCCCTCATAAAGGGAAGGAAAAACAAAAATCTCTGCCAGATTATACAAATATGGAAGATCTCCTTTATCCACGTGTC
Source organism: Dictyoglomus sp. (assembly GCF_049968615.1). NCBI lineage: Bacteria > Pseudomonadati > Dictyoglomota > Dictyoglomia > Dictyoglomales > Dictyoglomaceae > Dictyoglomus > Dictyoglomus sp. The sequence continues at coordinate 28,594 of NZ_JBMFQK010000005.1, forward strand.
CCGTGAAGATTACCCTCTCTTTTAAGATAGTATCTTTATTTATGAGCTCAAAAATCTTTTTATCCCCCTTTAAGAATCCTTCCTTTTGGCCTGTAATTACTAAAAATAGGTCTTTAAAATCCCCTGCAATGATCTTAAAAGCCTTTAAAAGTCTTCTTAAATTTTTATGGGGTTTTACGTTTCCCACAAATAAAAGAAATCTATTGGGCAACTTGTATTCTGATTTTATTTTCTCCAATTCTTCCTTCTCATATACTCTGAATCTCTCTCTATCTACGCCATTATATATTACCTTAATCTTCTCTTCCTTTACTCCTGTGTATTTTATGATTTCAGATTTTGAAAAGTTAGAAACAGTAATTATTACATCAGAAAGATTTACCGCGGAATTTATAAGGAATTTAGCATAAGTCCTTTCAAAAGGACTGTAAAGTTCTCCAAAGGCCAAATGAAATACGTCATGAATAGTAACTATTCTTTTTTTAGCTCTTATAGGGAAAACAGGTACGTTAAAATGTGGAGACCAAAAAATATCCACATCTTTTATCTTTAGGAGAAACTCTATTTGTTCTGTGGGAAAATAGATAGGGGATTTCATGGATATAAAATTCAAGTTAGATATATCAATATATTCTTCTACTTTCTCCCTTTCTCCTAAGAGGGAAAGATTTAAATGATTCTTCAAAAAAGGAATTAAATTTTGAAGATAAGTACCTATTCCAGAGGAATCTATCATTCGAGCATCAAGAAGAACCTTGGTCATTTTCTCATTCCATAAAAATCAGATAATTTACTTTTTTCTAATCCTTTTGAGCTTGATCCTATGCTTCCTCCCTCTTTATGGTATATTCTACTTCTCCAACAGTGTGCTAATTTATATCCTTTTCTTTTTGCCATTTTAGACCAATCTAAATCCTCGAAATATAAGACATCCATAAGCCATACATCTTCTATGAATTTTTTTGTCATATTGTCCTTAATCATCTACAAAATATCCTCTATCCCGGAATAATGTACAACAATATAAACTTTTGCATTATTCATAACTTTCTCATTACTGAATTCCATTTGTTAATAAATTCGGATAAAACTATCTCTTTCTTAAATCTCTTTCCCAATTCTTTGGCTCTTAAAGACAAATCTTTTTTATCATCCTCTGTCAATTGAAAATATTCTATCACCTTTTCTGCAGCCTTTTTGGGATCTAATGGTACTACGAAGTCATCTCTTAATTTTTTTACTATCTCTTTAGCTCCTGTATATTCTGAAACAATAGCAGGTAAGCCTCCTAAAAGAACCTCTATGGTACTTATCGAAAAAGCCTCACCTCTTCCTAAATGAAGGTAAAGGGATGATTTCTCTATATATTCATAGATCTGAGAGAATCCTACAAAATGAACTCCTTGATAATAGAATTTTTCTTTGATATCTTTGTTCCAATTTCCTAAAATAAATAACTCTGCATCTTGAAACTCTTGTTTTACAATTTTGAAGGTGTTTATCAATAGGTCTATTCCTTTATAAAAATGATCGGGACCGTTTCCTACAAATAGAATATTATGGTTGAATCTTTCTTTTATAGGGAGATTTAGGAGTTTGTTATATCTTTCTTCCTCGATGAATGGATAAGCTACTATGTATTTTGCCTGAGGAAATATTTCTTTTAAAAGATCTTTCTCCATCTCTCCTATGCATATGAATAGGTCTACCTGGGGAATTGCTAATGAATGCAGAAATCTCTTGAAAAGGTTCATTTTTTTAGTTTTAATATAGTACAACTTGGGATCCGCTGAAATGTTAATTATAAATTTCTTAAATTTCTTAAAGGGTAAGATTTTAAATAAGGCAGGAATTAAAAAAGTTCCTTCGCAGAGGAGAATCTCATAAGGGGAGGTAAATAAAGAGAATTTTATATAGGAGAAAATTCTTCTTAAAGGTTTTTTATTACTACATAATATATCCAAATCTTTAGCTCTTACCGCTTGGGCTAAGCTTTTATGAAAAGTATGTGGGATGTAGTAAAGGAAAAAAATATTTTTACCATTTTGCATACGCTAACCTACCTGCGACAAATATAGATTAACTAATTTATCTACTGAATGCTTTTCTAAGTACTTTGATCTTATAAGATCATAAAGCTCTATGTTTTGGGACTGAGAGTTAACTTTTAAAATTCCCTTCTTTATTGACTCTATACTATTAGGATCACAGTAGACTACTTTGTCCCCAAAATATTCTATCACAGGCTTGCATTTTCCTACTAATATGGGTTTTTTAAATATTCCAGCCTCAAGGTTACTTAAGCCAGGTGTTTCTAAAAAGCTTGGTAGTAGGTGGGCTTTGCAGTTTAAGTATGCGGATTTTAACAAGTCGCTCTTTCGGTCGATATATTCTATGTGTAGAATTTTGTCTTTATTAGTGTAAACTAATTTTTCAACTTCTTCTTTAATGTTATTATTTCTAAATCTAAATTTGCCTATTAGAACCAACTTTTTTTTCAAAATAGGATATACTTCTAAGAATGCTCTTAGAAGATTAAGAGTGTTTTTCCTTTCGTCCAAAAAGGCTACGGAGAGAAAATACTCGTCCTTATCAAGGTTATATTTTCTTAAAAATATGTTAGCATCCTCAGGATTATTAAAGATAGCGAAGCTGGAGTCTACATAATTGTATATTATCTCAATTTTGGGAGCATCTATTTGAAATAACTTTATTAACTGTACTTTTTCAGCATTACTATTTACAATAATAAGATCCGATTTGGAAAGAAAATATTTTTTATAGGAGAAAAAGTTAGGAACAGGACAAAGTTTTGAGAGAAGAGACCCTATTAACATCCTTGTCTCCTTTTCATAATAGAAGGTTGGGCTTACAAAAATCTTTATATTGGGAAAATTATTTTTTAAGTTTTTTACAATATCGTAAAACCAGTTACTATAACCAAAGAGGTGAATTATATCAAAGGTTTCCTCCATACTAAAAAAGTCTAAAAGCTTTACTCTTATGTTAAAATTTCCATTGTTAATATGTTCCATATAGGAAAGAAGTTGAACTTCTTTCCCTCCAAAGGCTATAGAAAAAGGGAAATCGCTTAGAAAAGCTACTTTAATCATAGGTACCTCAAGAATAATTTTTAAGAACTTCTCTTTGCCATTTTATTACTTCCCTTACACCTTCTCTAAAAGAGATCTTAGGTTTGTATCCTAAATTTTTTATTTTTTCTATAGAAAATCTTTTTACAAGACTCAGAAATTTAGAAGGTGGATCTATAATCTTTAAATTTTCAAAATCTCCTCCTACCTCCTCAATGATTATATTTGCTACCTCTTCCATAGTATGATATTCATCGGACCCAATATTAAAAGCCTCATATTTTTCTGTTATAGGGTAGTCTAACAGTAATTTAACCCCGTCGATAAAATCTGAAATATAGCACCAGGCTCTTATTGCTCCTTTATGAACTGTTATAGGTTTATTATTTAAGGCATTATAAACAAATATTGATATGGCACTTCTATATCTATTGGGATATTCTCCAGGGCCATAAACCATAAATGGTCTAATGGTTAATGCTTTGAGACCATAATTATCTACGTAATGTTTAACTATAGCTTCCCCATAAAGTTTGGACAGAGTATATATATTTGTTGTTATAAATGGATTACCTTTTAGCTCTATATCTTCCTCTTTGACCTCTTTCCCTTCATTAAAGAGTTTTCCATACACTTCAGAGGTACTAAAGTATATCAGTTTACTATTATATTCTAAACATAAGGAAATAATATTAAGAAGCCCAACATTATTAACATATACCATCCTTTGAGGATATTCTTCTCCTATTAGTCTCCCTACCTCTCCTGCAAGATGTATAACTGTACTTATTTTCTCCCTTTTAAAAACCTTCCATAAATCCTCAAAATGAGTCACATCAGCTCTTATATAATCGCTATAATCAGTAATCTTCTGGTCAATTCCTATAATTTCAAACCCATCTTTTTTCAAAGAATCATATAAAAAACCTCCAATAACACCTAACGCTCCAGTAATAAGGATTTTACTCATAATTTTTCTCCCCCATATTTGTCAGTAATTTTTTAAAATAAATTTCTAAGTCTTCCCAAATATTAGGAAAAGATATATTCCACTTTTTTAGGTAGCGAGAAAGTTTTTCTGTAGATCCCCAGAAACTAACAGGCCATATTTCTCCTTTTTCTTCAACAATATAATTAAAAGGTTTTATAGTATGTAAGAATTTAACTATGTCTAATACAGATACTTTCTCAGAATGATTTAAGTTTGTTACCTCTAAAAATTCATTATCTTCCTCCTTCATAGTTAATAATGCATTTACCAGTATTTCTGCAACAAAATTTACAGGTAAGGGATTTAAAAATGATCTACCACCTCCTAATACTTTCACTATATCCCCATTTACAGCCGATTTTGCACATTTAGGGATTAATCTATCCATTCTTTCTCCTTTTCCAAAGGCATACATTAATCTAAATATCCATAACTTTGATAAGTAACCAATTTTGTAAAAATACTTTGCATATTCTTCTTGAAACCGTTTTGAAATACCATAAGGTATAGTTGGGTAATGAATGATGTTTTCAGGAATCTCTCCTGTAAGTCCATAATATACTGCTTGAGAAGACAAGAGTATTAATTGTCCTCTAAAGTACTTCATAAAATTTAAAAAATTTCTCACATTTAGATCGAGATCCATAATTGGATTATTATAAGCCATATTGTGAAAACTATTACCTGCTAAGTATATGCAATATGAGAAATTTCTAGCAAGTTCACAGTCTTTTTCATCTTGGAGGTCTAATTTGACTTTTTGGAATTTATTCTCAATATTCTCTGGGTGTTTGTTATAAGTAAATATAAATTCTTTAGCAAAAGGCTTTTCTTTAATTAAGTCTTGTATCCCTCTTCCAATAAAACTACTTCCACCAACTACCAATATCATAACTTTTTTCTCCTTTCTCTCAACAATATTTTAAAATTCTCAAAGACATCACTCTTAGATTTTTCTTCGACATCTTTATAGAAATTGTCTCTACTTAAGCCTAAAGATTCTATATGCTGAGTTGTTTCTATTAGAGCCTTATTTAATAATTTTGACCTCTTTAGACCGGGGCTGTTATTTATCATGTAATTAATTAAAAATTCCGATGTAAAAGGATAAGCTAAATGTATTTTCTTACCACTGTAAATAGCTGATAGTAAAAACAATGCTATAAGTTTTGATAGTTCTTTTAATATTTCCTCTTCCTCTAATAGTTTTAAGATCCTTACTCTTGTTAAATCACAGCCATAAATCATTTCTTTTATTTTTTTGGATGTTTGAAACGGATGTTGTGTATAGAATACACCCACATCTTTTATAATTGCAGGTTTAATTTTTAATAGTGCGTAACGCATTAGTAAATCTCCATCGGCATCAACATTTCTTAATAAGGGATCAAAACTTCCATAATTTTCTAAACAATTCCTATGGAACATTAAAGAACTACCATTTATTGGGTTTGAGTAAATTATAAATAAAAAGAGAAAATCTGTGCTAATAGAGGATAGACAACTTAAGATTTTAGACTTATACGAATTTCCCATTAGTATGGCGTTATTAATACTCTCTCCTATATAATATTTTTCAAAGAAGCTCCATAAAGTCTTATTTTTTTTCATTGTAAGTATTTGTTTTTCAAGTTTTCTAGGATTTATAAATATATCGTCAGCGCTTAGCCAACAAATATAGCTCCCGTTAGCCTCCTTGAATCCTACATTTAATGCGTTTGCAGCACCTTTATTTTCCTTTAAATTGATGATTTTCATATAAATTTCTTTGTTTGGAACTAAATTTTCTAAGCTTTCTATAATGTCTAACGTATGGTCAGTGGAACCGTCGTTAATAACAACTATCTCTATTGGTCTATAAGATTGCTTAAATATAGAAAGTATAGCATTCTTTATAAAATGTTCCGCATTATAAGCAGGAATAACTACACTAATAAGGTCTTTTCCCTTCATACTATTCAACCCTTAATCGAAGAAGATGCTTATTGGTCACCTTTGTAAGAGATCTCAGCCTTGTTCCTGTTCCCCCTGCTAAAATTACTCCTTTCATAGGTTAATAATCTCCTTATAAAAAAGCAAAGTATATCTTATGCATATTTTCATCGCTTTTTATTATTTATATCATGAGATTTAATAAAATAAAATATTATATTCCATAAAAGGTGTTGAGAAAGTAGGACAACAAAGATGACTTTCTTGAGATTTTGCGCAGTGGGTAAGCAATATTTCTCTTGCTTATTTCTTTTTATTTTGTTATAATTTTGCACCGAACGACGTTCGTTCAAAATAAGGAGTGAAGGAAATGAGGATAAGTAAAGAGCCTGAAATAAGAAAACAAGAGCTAATTGAGACTGCTCTTAAATTATTTTTGTCCAAGGGTTATGAGAAAACCTCTGTTAGGGATATTTTGCGAGAGGTAAAGGGATCTCCTGGGATGTTTTATTATTATTTTTCCTCAAAGGAGGAGATTTTTGAGGAGGCTATAAAATACTATGTGGAGAATTATATAAAAGAGCTTTCTCAAATTTTTAAAGATGAAAATTTAACCCTGCAGGAGAAATATCAAAAAATAGTCAATGCAGTGGTAAAAGCCTTTGAAGATATGAAGTCTCTTTCAGATATTTATTATAGTCCTCAATATTTTCCTTTAAGAGTTAAAGTATCTTTCAAAATCCTTGATGGATTGAGAGAGCCCTTTGCAGAACTGATTGAAAAGATTAAAAAGGACAGAAATCTTGACTCTAAAAAAACTGCTACCTTTATTCTTTATGGAGTATATGGGTTATTACACAAAAATGCAGAAAATTTAGGAGAGCCAAGTAGTATTCAGAGCATAATGAACTTTATCCTTGAGCTTACGGGGAAAATTTTGGGAACTTTAAGTATTTAGAAGGGGATGGTGATTGTGTATGAAGAAAATTTACCTATGGGCATTTAGACATTCTAAGCTGGTACTTATTTTTTCTTTGGCTTTATTTGTTTTTTCTTTATATCTCACCTTAAACTTAAAAGTTAATTATGACTTATATTCTCTTCTTCCTAAGGATTTATCCTCAGTAAAAGCTTTAAATACTTTGAGAGAGAAGTTTAAATTAGGAGAAGAAGGCTACATATTGCTTCCTTTTAAGGATCCAAAAGAGGCTGATGAATTTAAAAATAAAATTGCAAAAATAAATGGGGTTTCTAAGGTCTCATGGATCTCTGATTATCAAGATATCTTTGTCCCTGAATATTTTTGGAATGAGGATTTAAAAAGTAGGTTTATAAGAGATGGTTATACCTTTTTAAAAGTAGATTTTATAGAATCTTCTCAAAGTCCTTTAACTAAAAAAGCTTCTCAGGAGATAAGAAAGCTTCTTCCTAAGGGGGCTTATTTTACAGGAAACGTGGCTATTGCTGAAGATCTAAGCGATTTGACTCAAAGGGAAACTGCAAAATATCTTCTGATAGGAAGTATTTTTGTAATAATATTTTTGTTTTTTCTTTTGCCTTCTATGTATGTTCCTCTTCTTATTTACTACAATATTTTCCTTGCTATTTTGGTGAATACTGCCATCTCTACTTTAATAGGGCAGGAGATAAGCTTTTTAACCAGGATGCTTGTGAGTATACTTCAAATGGGAGTTACTATGGATTATGCCATATTCTTGTATCATAGATATGAGGAAGAGGCAAAGAATAATAGTAGAGAAGAAGCAGGATGGATTGCAGTAAAGACTACCGCTACAAGTATTATTGCAAGTGCAGGGACAACTATAGCAGGATTTCTTGCTATGACTCAGATGAAGTTCGGACTTGGAAAGGATATGGGATTTATCTTAGCAAGGGGAGTTTTGCTTTCTCTCATATTCTCTTTAACTATTCTCCCTGTACTTTTCTATCATTTTTATAATAAGTGGGCAAATGCAAAAAGATGGGTTTTAAGGCTTTCTGGAGAAAGACTTTTTAAATTTATACTTAAGGCAAGACCTATAATTTTTGTCATATTTTTAATTGGGGTAGCAACTATTCTTTTGGCTCCTAAATTTCCTATGGACTATAAACTTCTAAGGGGATTTCCAGAAAATGTTCCATCCATGATAGGACAAAAAAAGCTTGAGGAAATATTTGAAAAAAGGTCTACTATTTTTGTTGTGGGAGAAGAGAGTCCAAAAAATTGGCAAGAGATCTTAAAGATTTTGAAGAAGGAAGAACATATTACAGGGGTTATGGGGTATTACAATATGGTTGATCCTCTTTTGCCCCAGTATATGGTGCCAGAGAGTGTGGTGAAAAATTTCTTTAAGGATAGCACGTCTTATGTGACATTAGATACAAATTTTGAATATGGTACTCTTGAATCCTATAAGTTTGTGGAAAGGTTAAGAGAAAATGTGGAGAAAAAATATAACGTAAAAATTACAGGTGTTCCTGTTTTAAATTATGATTTGAAAAATGTTACTACTAAGGATCTTGATAGGGTAAATTTCATCTCTATTATTGCTATATTTTTCATAATTGCTTTATCTTTCCTATCTATTCCTATTCCCTTCCTTTTAGTATTGGTCATTGAGATGGCTATTACCATAAATCTTCTCATAGATTATCTTACTTATGGATTTGTATTCTTCTCTTCTAACTTATTTATAGGGGCAATACAACTTGGTGCTACTATAGATTATGCGGTGCTCCTTACATCAAGATATTTGGAGGCAAAGAGCAAGGGACTTGATAGAGTTTCCTCGGCTCATTTTGCCTTTGAAGGTGTAAATAGTATTTTAACCAGTGCTGGTACTATGTTTTTTATAGCGCTACCCTTAGGAATTTTCTCTGAGATATTTATGGCGCAAAATCTTGCCATGCTTGTGAGTAGAGGAGCAATAATAAGTGTGCTTTTTGTTACTCTATTTATAATTCCTCTTCTTGTTACCTTTGATCCTATTATTGAGAAGTTAACTTTTATTAAGAGGGAGGGAAAATAATGAAAAGGGCATTTATTATAGGAGTCATATTTTTGCTTCTTATTGGGCTTTCCTTGGGAAACTCTTTAAAGATTAAAAATGATGAGACTGTCTATGTCCTTTTGGATTATGATGGAAAAGCAAAAAAAGTGGACTTGGTAAATTGGATTGAGGTACAGGGGCAGGGAGGCTTTGAGATAGTAAAGGATGCAAGATATATTAAAAATCCTGATCTTTATTCTGAAGATGTAAAGATGGACTTTACAAAAGACAAAATAAGATTTTATGGAAATGTTAAAGAGGTCAAAAATATTTATTATAAAGCAGAGGTTAACAGAAAGCTTCCCTTAGAGTTTAAGTTCACCTATAAATATAATGGAAAGGTTGCAAGTCCTAAGGAATTTTTGGGAAAATCTGGAAATTTAGATATTGAGATATATATTAAACCCATTGAAGATTTGCCTTTTAGAATTGTTATGTCCACAGAATTTCCTTCTGATGATCTTATCTTGAGAAATCCTGAAGATTTTATGGTAATGGTACTTGGTAAGACCGTGAGAGTTACAGGATTTACTTATCCGATCCCTGATGGAAAGATAATTTTATCTTTAAAAAGTAATAAGTTAAAAGTTCCTGATATTACTTTTACTGCTCTTCCTTCTCTTCCTCCCTTGGATCTTTCTACGGGAGAAAAATTAAAGGAATTCTATAATGGATTAGAAGGATTTCTTATGTTAAATCAAGCTCATCAAAAGATATTAAAAGGAATATTAGAAAGTCTTGAGAAGAATACTCTTTCTATACCTCAAGAATTTCTTACTCTTCCCTTTACTTTAATGTCCTATCAAAATAAAGCATACTTTATTTCTGATAGTTTAAAGACCTATCCTAAGAGCTTTAATAATCTCTATGAATTTATAAAAAGCAAAGCAGAAGGTAGTAAAGAAGAAGATTGGAAGAAGGCTTTGAGTCTTGCGGAGGAAGTAAAAAAGGAAATTGAAGAAAATAATATGTCCGATGACGTGAAAAAGATTGGAGATTTCTTGGCTGATTTAAATTTTCAAAGCAAAAAAGCTATGGATCTTTTGAGTGCATCTCTTGAAGGACTTCAAAAGATGGAAGAGCTTTTAAATACTATACTTTATGGAGGAGAGATTGAAGGAAAGAAGCTTCCAGGGCTTGTAGATGTAGAAAAGAATATGAAAAAGTCAAAAGATACCTTAAAGAGTAATTTAATGGAATTGGAAAAGGGAGAAAAAAAGCTTAAGGAGTGGGAAAATAAATTGAAAGATTATAACTTTGCAGGAAGGATTGAGGGAGCAAAATCCATAGTAAGATTTTACTTTAAATTAAAAGAGATGAAATAACAAAAGGGGGCAAGAGAATTACTCTTGTCCCCTTTTCTAATGTCTTAATTTAACCAGGTAGCTTGTAAATATCTACATCGTAGATTTCAAGTTCATCATAGGTTCCCATCATGGCATGAGGTCCATAGGGCCAGTATGCCATACCATAATACTTTTGCCCAAAGGGATTCTGTCCTATGAAAAACAATTCTCCATTGTTAAGATCAGTGTTGTAGTCATTCTCTGCTACTTTTATTCCATTTAAGTAGAGTTTGATTTTTCCTTCGGTTTTATTCCATATTACTGCAATCTCTGTAAATTGATCTGTAGGTAAAGTTATACTTTCAGCTATAGCATAGGACCAAGAGTATCCACTCCAAGTTCCAAAAATCATATTTATTATTTTTTCTTGCGTGTTTTGATCTACTCCAAATAGCATTACATTTGAAAAGCCTCCAGAAAATGCTTCCAGCCACCCTACGGTGTCCAAGAGAAAGGCTTCAAAGCGATTATTCATCGTAGTTGAATCATAGTAAGTCAACTGATAGTCTGAATTAGGTTTAAAGTAGAATTTAATAGTTCCCTCTGTAGGGTTTAGATATTGGGTGCTATAGCATATATAACTGTTTAAAGCATCTAAGTGAACGCCTTTTCCGACTTTACCGTTTACAAAGGATATATTTCTTATAGAGTCTATGGTTTCTCCATAGAATGGACTTGTGTATTTATTTTCATTATTTGTTTTGTTTTCAAAGTGGTCCACAAAAACGGGAGTGTTGCCTTGAGTTGGAGGATTAGTTTTGGGAATGCATCCGCTAATAAAAAGAAACATAAGGGAAATTAAGGAAAAATTAATGTTTTCTTCATGTTCCCTCCTTTAAAAATAAAAATTCAGAAGACTTTAGAAAACTTGGGTTATTAAAAAAGGGTTAATTAGGATTTATATAAGAATATGATTAATCAACTCTTTTTTAACAACTTTGGGAAAAATTTGATCCTACTTTCCCACCTCCTGTAAAGATTTTTACATTTATAGTTTATATTGTTTATAATTTGCCGTAAAGTGATGTATGTCACATTTTTAAAAATTTTTAGAAATTTTAGAAAATTACCTTTGAAGAAAGGGTTAAAAGGGTTACAATGGTTGAGGCAATAAGAACACCAGAAGTTATAGAGATAATAGCTTCTTTTAAGCTGAGCCCTAAAAATCTTGCCAAAATTGCACCTGTAAAGGCTCCTGTTCCAGGAAGGGGAATTGCCACAAAAACCGCAAGAGAAAACACAATCCCCAAGGAATATATTCTTAATCTTTTAAGTTTATTCCTTACAAAGCTATCATAATATCCCTTTAATGGCTCTTTGCTAAGTATATATTTTCCAATCCAGTTAATAATATTGTAAATTATTATTCCCATTAAAGTATTTCCAAGAAAGCTTATAATAAAACTTTCTAATGGAGAAAGGCCATTATAAATTCCGTAGGGAATAGATATTCGACATTCTCCTACGGGAGTCATAGAAAGCAAAAATACTTTAAAGATTAAACTTATATTCATGGAAAATATTATAATAACAATTTCAAATTAAATTCAAGCCATTCTCCATAACTTACAGGAGAAGTAGTATTTTTGGCAATAAAAAGCTTCCTTTGAAAAGGCAAATATATTATGCTTTGCAATGTTAAGCGGGTGCTTACATTTTTTAAAATCTCCTTCCCATATTCCACATCTATTTCTTCTTTTGAGCTTATCATCTCTCTTATTATCTTTTCTCTTTCCTTAGTATTTATCTGTCTTACAAAAGTGCCATCTACCGGAGTAGGAAGTTCTTCAATGAGTTTTTCTGCCTGCTCTGATATCATTTCGGGATGTTGAAAGTGGTTAGTTATAACTAAGAATCTCTCTTTATCAAGTTCTCTTATTGCTTTTTTTCTAGGGCTAATCTCTAATACTACTGCCTTTTTATCATCAGCAATTAATAGGTTTAGACCTTGATAGGGATATAATGCATTTTCTAATGCCTCATCGATACTATTAGAATATTGGATTATTTTTCTTGTAATGAGGCATTCCGGAGCGCCCATATTGGTTTTGTGGCTTTGAGATACATTTATAGATATATAAAGGTTTTTAGATATTCCTGTGTAGGCTCCTACAAGTCCAGGAAAGGATATAGAAATAAATGGATTTCCCTTTTCAGGATAATATTTAAAAATTACAGGACATAGTGGAAGCTCATTTACAAATACACCATAATCTAGATTTCTTCCTATTATCAGATTTCCATCTTTATTTCTAAATACAAAGGCAGAGCAACCAATTATAGATATTTTCCAGTAATAATTTAATACTATTTCATCCATGAGATTGAAAAGGAGTATATTTTCATAGGGGACTTCTGCTCCATTGGATATTCCTTTCATCTCTTCTATGAGTTCTTTAAATTCTGGGTAAGTTTTCCCAAATTCCTCTGCTAATTCTTTGGCAGTTTTTAATATGGTTTTATATATGATGAGTTTTTCAATCCTATGGCTAAAATATTGAATTTCTTCTTTTAATTCTTTTCCATGTTGATATCCTATCTCATAGGGGTTTCCTCTGAGTTCTACTATCCTTATGCCAGTATCCTTTAATACTGGCTCGGGTTTGATACAGCCTTGTGAGGATATTAGTATGAGAACTACTAATAGAAGAAATATTCGCTTCATATTACAATTTTAAACTTTTTAAATATTCTTTTTCAATTCTTTTTAACAAAATAATGTTATAATCTTTTTTGAAGGTTTATATGGTTTAGGAGGGGATATGAAGAGGTTTTTAAAAATTTTTTTTATCCTTCTTTTCCTCTTAAATTTTGCCTATGCTAAGGAGTATTTTATAAGAGAAGCAATACTTACCTATGACATCCTACCTACAGGGGAGATTAAAGTAGAAAATAAATTAACTTATGATTTTTCCGGATCCTTTTCCCGGGCATGGATAACTATTCCAAAAGGAAAGTATAGTATTGGGGAAATTTCTGTTGGAGAGATTATTGATGGGATTTACAAAGGTTATTCTTATCATAAAGAGACTTCAGAAAGAATTCCTGGAACCTTTGATGTGGTTCAAGAGGGCAACCAATATAAAATAACCTGGTTTTATAGAGCTAATAATACCAAAAAAACCTTTGTAATAAGGTATAAGTTAGAAAATGCTTTAAAAGTTTACGATGATGTGGCTGAATTTTATTGGAAGGTATGGGGTGGAGATTGGGATATAGGTCTTCCTGCTTTATGGACAGAAGTAAATTTACCCTCTGAGATTAAATCTACTAATGATGTATTATACTGGCTACACCCTAATATAGATGGAAAGATAGGTATTAAGAAAGATTATAAGGGAATTGTAGCTTATGCAGGAAATATTCCCCCCCATCAGTGGGTAGAAGTAAGGGTTGTATTTCCTAAGAGTTATTTGACTAAGCTTGATCCCTTTAAAGTAGAATTAGCTTCAGAAAGTGGAAGAAATCTTATATTAGATGAGGAACAAAGATGGCAAAAACAGGAGATTGAAGAAGAGCAGAGAGAGGTTGTATACATAAAAGTTTTTGGTGTATTTTCTCTTTTGTTACTTTTTTTAGGCATTTTCTTACCCCTACGGATATATTTTAAGTATGGAAGAGAGCCAAAGGTAGAGTATGAAAGGGATTACGAGCAGGAGCCTCCAGCGGATATCCCACCCGCATGGGTTGAGGCTTTAGTAAATCAAGCTTCTACTTTAACTCCTAACTCCATAGTGGCTTCAACTCTTGAGCTCGCAAGAAGAGGTTATATAAAGATTGAGGAAGAAGAAAAGCGAAGCTTTTTAGGACTAAAACATAAGGAATATAAGATCGTAATTACTAATAAAGAGATAGAAAATGATCTTTCGGAAGAGTTAAGGCTTCTTCTTGAGGAGTTAAGAAGTTTTGGAAGAGAATTTTATATATCGGAATTGAAAAAGAAAGACCTTTCTAATTTCAAGAGAGAGTTTGACAGTGTTGTAAAAAACTATGTTTTTAAAGAGAAAAAGTGGATTATTGATGAGGGAAAGCAAAAGCTTTATATCTTAATTGCTCTTTGGATTGGACTTGGAGTTTTATACTATTTGGGAATTTTCTCTTCTGCTCTTTTTAGAAATGAGCTTTCTTTTTGCAGCGTATTTTTATGGTTTATTCTTTTTATAAATATAGTGATCTCTGCTTTATTCATACGTCCTGTACAGAGATATTCGGAGGAAGGAAAGCTTTTAGCCCTAAGATGGAAGGCATTTAGAAGATATCTTAAGGATTTTTCTTTAATCTCTGAGCGTCCTCCTTCATCCTTGATCTTATGGGAGAAATATTTAGTTTACGGAACAGTTCTTGGAGTTGCTAAAGAAGTTTTAAGGGCTATGCAAATGCTTAATGTGCCTGTAGATCAGATAAGCTGGTATGTTCCTATGTCCACCTCCTCTGCTATGGGACTTGCTGATTCAATTCAGAGCTTTAGCTCATCTCTTGAAGATTTTAGTAGTGCCTTTTCAAGTAGTGTTATATCCTCTACTTCCTCTGGTTCTTCGGGAGGAGGTGGCGGTGGAGGAGGGGGAGGAGGCGGAGGTGCAGATTAAAAGGAGATTTTGAGAAAGGAGTGATTATATGCTGGAAAAATTAAATGATTATTGGAAAGCTTGTTGTTATTTAGCTGCAGGTATGATTTATTTATGGGATAATCCTCTTTTGAAGGAGCCTTTAAAACCGGAACATATTAAGGAGAGACTTCTTGGACATTGGGGAGCAAGTCCTGGACTTTCCTTTGTTTATGTACATGGAAATAGGGTGATAAATAAATATGATTTAAATTGTATATTTATAGCAGGCCCCGGACATGGAGCACCTGGAGTAATTGCACCAGCCTATTTAGAAGGAACGATAAGTGAACTCTATTCTCAATTTAGTCAAGATGAAGAGGGAATGAAAAATCTTTTTAAAGCCTTCTCTTTTCCAGGTGGCCTTGGTAGCCATTGTACTCCAGAACTTCCAGGATCTATTCAGGAGGGTGGAGAGCTTGGGTATAGTTTATCTCATGCCTTTGGTGCAGTATTTGATCACAAAGATCTTATTGCCATAACCGTAGTAGGCGATGGGGAAGCAGAAACTGGTCCTCTTGCCACTTCTTGGCATTCTAATAAGTTTTTAAACCCTGTAAGAGATGGGGCGGTACTTCCTGTGCTTCTTCTCAATGGCTACAAAATAAATAATCCTACTCTTCTTTCAAGAATAGAGAATGATGAACTTATAAATCTTTTTAAAGGATATGGATATGAGCCTTATATAGTAGAGGGAGAAGAATCCTTTGAAGTTCACGAAAAGATGGCAAAAGCTATGGATTCTGCCGTTGAGAAAATAATTAATATATGGGAAGATGCAAGATCTAATAATAAACCTTTTAGACCTTTATGGCCCATGATTATATTGAGGACTCCAAAGGGATGGACCGCACCAAGAAAAGTAGGGAATCACTACATTGAGGGTTATTGGAGAGCTCACCAAGTACCCTTCTCTGATGCCAAGGAAAATCCAAAATCTCTTGAAGTTCTTGAGGCTTGGCTTAGAAGTTATGAGCCTCAAAAACTTTTTACACCTGAGGGGAAATTGAGAGAGGATTTAAGAGAACTTGCTCCAAAGGGCGAAAAAAGAATGAGCGCTACTCATTATGCTAATGGAGGATTTTTGAGGAAAGAATTAAAGCTTCCTGATTTAAAAAATTATGCAGTTAAAGTAGAAAGCCCTATTAATGATGAAGCGGAAAATACTCGTCCTCTTGGTATATTTTTGAAAGAGATTATTAGGTTAAATCCTGATAATTTCAGAGTTTTTGGACCTGATGAGACCAAGTCTAATAGGCTTGATGCGGTATTTGAATATGGAAAGGCATGGATGGCTAAAATATTACCCGAAGATGAAGATGAAGGATTTTTATCTCCTTTTGGAAGAACCATGGAGATGCTTTCAGAACATACCCTTGAAGGTTGGCTTGAAGGCTATCTTCTTACAGGAAGACATGGATTTTTAAATACCTATGAAGGATTTGCTCCTATTATTTCTTCCATGGTAAACCAATTTGGAAAGTGGCTTGACATATCTTCAGATATTCCATGGAGAGCTCCCATATCTTCTTTAAACCTTCTTCTTACATCAGTAGTTTGGAGACAGGATCATAACGGTTTTACTCATCAGGATCCTGGATTTATTACCTCTATTGTAGACAAATGGCCTAATGTGGTAAGGGTATACTTCCCACCTGACGCCAATACCCTTCTTTGTACTGTTTGGCATTGCTTCCAAACCACAAATAGAATAAATATTATTGTTATTGATAAACAAAAACATCCTCAATACTTATCTATAGAGGATGCCTTTAAACATGCCATGAAGGGAATAGGAATTTGGGATTTTGCAAGCAATCATCCTGAGCATGAGCCCGATGTGGTTATAGCAAGCTGTGGAGACATACCTACAAAAGAAGCTATTTATGCGGTAAAGATACTTAAAAAATTGTTCCCTAATCTTAAGATAAGATTTGTAAACGTACTCAATTTATTTACCCTAACTCCTAATACAGAACATCCCGATGGACTTTCCGATAGGGAATTTGACTCCTACTTTACAAAGGACAAACCAGTAATATTTAACTTCCATGGATATCCATGGCTAATTCATAGACTAACTTACAGAAGAAATAACCATAAAAATATCCACGTAAGAGGGTATAGAGAAAACAGAAAAATTGGAATAGATGCAGGATATTTAGCCCCCTTCTTAAAAGGAAGAGGAGGAATAACCACTCCACTTCAACTTGCTATTCTTAACCAGATAGATAGATTTAGTATTGCTATGGATGTGATAGAAAGGGTAGAAGCATTGCAAGACGAAGGTGGATACTACAAAGATCTTTTAAAGAATAAACAGATTGAAGCCTTAGAATATGCATATAATCATGGAGTTGATAAAGAATTTGATGAAAAAGATTTATAATTGAAAAGAAAACATTCATTATAGATAAAGGGGAAGGAATTTACTGCCTTCCCCTTTTTTATTTAAATTTTTTTTGAAGGAATAATTTTGACCCCAAAAGGTTTTATTTTAAATAATAAGTTTTAAAGATTTTTGATATAATAATTTTAAAAGATAAGCTCTGAGGGAATTAAATGTATAAATTTGAATGGGATAAAGAGACAGGGGGAGTTATATTAGTAAGCTCTTCAACTTCAGATTTACCCTCTCCACGTCCAGTTTTTTATGAAGAATTAGACCTCTTGGGTTTTGATAAGTATTGGGAATATCCAAAATCTGAGGAACCTCTTTTATGGAATATTGGTAGAAAATATTACTATTTTGGAGAAATGGTGGCAGAAGTTAGAGGGGGTAATATATTTGAGGATCCTAAGATTTTATTCACAGACAAAGGAAAAGATTTAAAGCTTAAACCAATAGATTTGAAAGGGATGATAGAAAAGAATATAGAACCCTTGAAGGTATTAGAAAATGAAGCCATCGATTTTATAAATGATGTTTATAAAAAATATAAAGAAAAAGTAGATTATTTTATTGTTTCCTATAGTGGAGGAAAAGATTCTCAAGTAGTCTTGGATTTGGTAAGTAAAAATCTACCCCCTGATGAATATATAGTAATTTTCACAGATACTACAATGGAGATTCCACCTACTTATGAGGTGTACGAGAAGACAAAAGAATATTATCAAAAGTTATATCCCAATTTGAAATTTCTATACAGTAAGAAATGAACAACATTCCTATGATTTATGGAAAATATTTGGACCTCCAAGTAGGATAATTCGTTGGTGTTGCTCTGTTTATAAAACTTCTCCTCAAGTAAGGTTTTTAAGAAGATTGAATCCTGACAAGGAAAATTTGAAAATTTTGGTTTTTGATTGGGTTAGAGCAGAAGAAAGTGCAAGAAGGAGTACTTATGAGAGGGTAGGAGAGGAAGTAAAGCATTATACAGTCATTAATTCAAGAGTCATATTGAATTGGTCATTTGTAGAAAGTTTTCTTTATTTATTTTATATAAAGCTTAAAAAAATAGTGATGGAGGAATATTAATAAACAAGGGATATAGATATGGTTTGAGTAGGGTTGGTTGTAGTGTTTGTCCTTAATTCAGAGTCCTTTTACGACTGGTATTATAAATTTGAGAAAGTTAAAAATATTATAAAAGAGGATGCAGAAAAAATTGTGTTTGTGGATGGTTTGGGTGTTGAATTTTTAAGCCTTTTGCAGGCCATTTTAAAGGAGAAAGTTTTCGATACCAAAGAAAATAAAAAGTCTGCTGAAGTGGGAAAGGAACAGTCTCCAAAGAAGTCTTCTCGTGAAATTGGAAAGCTCAAAGTTAGGAGAAAATCAGAAGAACTCTTTAAGGATTGGGCTAATGATGTATTAGCTAAGTATCACTTTGAAGAGATCTCTAAATACCCTAGCCAGAAAATATCTTGGCTATGGACTTGAATATATGGATTTAGTTCAGGAAGGTTATATTGGGCTTATAAAAGCAGTGGATAAATTTAATTGGAGAAGAGGATACAAGTTTTCTACCTATGCTACTTGGTGGATAAGACAAACAATAACAAGAGCCCTTTCGGAGAAAGCTAATTTAATCAGGGAACTTTCAGGGAGAGAAAAGTTTTAGAGTTAAGATATGGATTAAAAGATGGTATTCCGAGAACTTTGGAAGAAATAAGAAAAAGGTGCATCTATCAATTTCTAACTTTTGATTTGTTTTTTCTTTTATGGTATAAATAAGCAAAAATAGAGGGGGTAAGAATTATGAGGAGACTTATATTTATCCTGAGTTTTTTTATATTTTTCTCCTTTTTAAATGTTTTCTCTTTTGCAGATTTTTCTGAGCCTGATGCAAGTATTGTTATTAGCCAAAATACATTAAATAAATTTTTAAATGTGATAGGGGAAGTGGAAAAATCTGATAAATTTAACATCTCAGGAGTTAAAGGAGAATATACTTGGATAGTTAGAAATCCAAGGATAATTTTGCGTAAGGACAAAGCAAGGTTTCAAGCGGATGTTACCGTATCCCTTAAAATGCCACCTTTGAGCTATTCTACTCCTGCCTATGGAGAGGTATCTATAAAATATGATCATGAAAATAATAAGATAAACATTAAAGTAGAAAAAGTTGCCTTTGAGGTTGCTTTTAATATTTTAGGAAAGAAAATAGCCTTAGGAGAGGTAGATCTCTCTAAAATTTATCAAATAGCCTTTACTTTTCCAGGACCAAAGCCTTTTGAGAGTTTTACAGAGGTAAGTATGCCCGATGGAAGTAAAAAGAAAATAAGAATTGATACTATTCCTGTTTTAATGCTTGATGAAGGAAAAATAATTGTGGGAACTCAAGTGAATTATAGTTCTTTAAATGGTAGGTAGAAAGGGTTTTTCTTTATTAGAAATACTTATAGTATTAGGTATTATTTTTATAATTGTTTCTATTTCTATTCCTTTATTTTTGAGAGTTCAAGAGGATGCAAAGAGAAATTCTCAAATTTACAATCTTTCTCTTGTTCAACTTGAAATTGAGAAATTTTACTTAAAAAATGGGAGATTTCCATCCTCAGAAGAAATTCAAAATCTCTTAACTACTAATTTCGTAGAGAACCCTATATGTCCTTATAATAGTCTCAATTATATTTTTACTTCTAATATAACAGCCTTTAGAAATGCTCTTAAAAATAATAATTTTAATAATGCCCACATAATATATTATTATGTATCGGGGAGGACTTATACTCTTTGGTATTATCCTCCTAAATTTTACGTAGGTAATAAAGCTACAAAAATATTCCACTATCCATGGTGCTGGACTTTGCCAGCACCACAAAATCAAGTTTTTTTTAACACGAGAGAGGAGGCTATCAATAATGGTTATAGACCTTGTGGTAATTGTCAACCCTAAAATTTATTTATAAAATTTTGCTCTAACCTCATCCATATTTATTACCTTGTTGTTTAACCTAGATTCTTCAGCAGAAAAAGCCATGAGATGACTTTCTATGGATTCTTCAATATTTGATAATGTCTCTTTTATTTCTCCTTTTAGTGCTTTTACAAATTCCTCCATTATTCCCTCGTCTCCTCCTGCATGTCCTACTAAATCTTTAAAAGGTAAGTTAAGGTTAATTATTTCTTCTTCTTTTCCAAATTTCTGTATGTAAATTTTATTCTCATCAAGATCTCCATAAATTTCTCCATGGGAGCCATAAAGATATATTTTTCTCGTAATCTTATTAGTAAAGGCGGTCATTGTAAAGGATGCATATACATTGTTTTTAAATTTTATAGAAACTTCTTGATGATCAACCACATTGTTATCAGAGTAATATACACATCTTCCATAGGGTCCTTCTCTTAGGGCTTTTAATCTTCCTTCTAAGGAAAGATCTTCAGAAATTACAGAGACAGGCCACCCTGTATAATCACCAAGATAAATTTTCTTGGCGTCATAGGGACAGTCCACACTACAGTCAAGACACCTTTCCTTTGCTTCTTTGGGAGCATTTTCTCTCTTGAAATATCTTAGTTCTCCAAAGGATGATAGGGTTTGGGATTTTTCGCCAATAAGAAAGGTTAAAATATCTAAGTCATGACAACTTTTTGCTAAGATTGATGGTGCTGATGTTTCCGAATTTCTCCAATTTCCCCTTACAAAGCTGTGGGCAAAATGGAAAAAGCCAATATTTTCTACTAGATTTATACCAATAAGCTCTCCTATTTCTTGTTTATTTAAAAGTTCTTTAAGTTTTTGGAAAAACATGGTATATCTTAATACATGGGCTACAGTAATACTCGCATTATACTCTTTTGCTACTTTATATAGTTCTTTAATCTCCTCAAGGTTTACTCCAATAGGTTTTTCAAGGAGTATTTTATATCCCCTTTTTATGGCTTCAATTGCAGGTTTTACGTGCATTCTATCCATGGTGGTAATAATTACACCATCGGCAAACTTTTCTTTTTCAAAAACCTCTTCCCAGGTTTTAAATTGTCTTTCGGGAGGAATATGGTGTTCTTTTGCAAATCTTTCTCTTCTTATGTCATTTGGTTCTGCTACTGCAACTACTTTTATGTCAGGTCTTCTTAATATTATCTTTCCATAGGCTTCGTAACCTCTATTTCCTGCACCAATCATTATAACTTCAACAGGTCTCATAATTTATTCTCCTCCTTATAAATTTCTAAAAGTTTATTTATAAATTTCCCTTTTTTCTCTTTATTTCCAAAGCTTAAAAAGGCAAGAAGTATAGCACCAAGTACAGGAGAAAGCTTTGGAGGCTCAACTTTGTAGCCTTCTTTCTCCAAAATATTAATAAACTCTTCTCTTACAATATCATTCTTCTCCAAAACACTCCCACTATAGGTCACAGTTATGGGTTTTTTAATTTTTAGAAATTTATTCGCCGTGGTTACGGTAATAGCTAATTCCTTTGCTGAATCTTTTAATATCTTTAAAGCCTTTTTATCTCCTTCTTTAGCAATCTCATAAGTGATTTTGGCAACGGAGGCAATATTTGATCTTCTATCCTTTTGAGGATCATAAATAAACTCAATAAAATCCAAGTGATCTTTTAAGCTTAGTTTTTTAAAGAGTAATTTGGTTAAATCTGTCTTTCTTTTTCTTCCATCAAGTTCTCTACTTACTTCATTTAATGTCCTATAGCCTATATAATATGCACTCCCTTCATCCCCAATAATGCTTCCCCATCCTGAGACCCTTATATCTTTATTGCCTTTTCTTCCATAGGTAATGGTTCCTGTTCCTGCTACTACATGGATTCCATCTCTTGCTAAATTTCCTCCAGCCCATCCTATAACTACATCATTAACAATAATGTCGGGCTCTATTTTTAGTTCATCTTTTATTATATTTCTTAAAATTTTTATATCTTCTCTAAATTCTCCCACTGCAGGAAGTCCAAAGCAAGATTTAATATCCTTAGGATTTATATCCTTTAATATAGAGGAAAGAAGTTCCTTAAGATTTTTTCTAAAAACCTCTTCTCCATTTTCTAAGATATTTGTAGGTCCTGATGTATTTTTAAAAATGAGGTTACCCTCTTCGTCAAAGAGGTAGGCAATAGTTTTTGTTCCTCCTCCATCTACGCCTAAAAAATACATTTTAATCACCTATTTAACTTGGACTTCTAATATATTATTATCTTTTGTAATTTCCTCAATTTTATTCTCTGGGTCTATGATAAAGGTTAATTTTTTAGGAGTACTTTGTGAAAATTTTAAGGTAAATTCTTGATCTCCATTTTTATCTAATCTTTCCAGATTAAATTCTCCTATAATATTGCCATTTTCGTCTTTTACAACAACTTTTATATTCTTTGCATCCATTAATCCCACATTTCCTACCTTGAAATATACTCTGTCTTTCTTTTTCGTAAATTCCACCTTGCCAAATAAAAGTTCTGGTTTTTGTGGATATCCTATAAAAGCTACTTTTGCTCCCTGAAAGCCAAATTTTTGCTGTATTCCAGGAGTATTTGGATCATTATCGTAAAGTTCTTCTTTTTTCACTTTAACTTCAAAGGTTTTGAATACTTCAGAATCTCCTACCGGAAGTGAAGCAATCATGGGCCAATTTAACCCATTAAAAGTAGTTATTTTTAAGGCCATCTCTTCTATACCACCATCGTAGAAAGTCACATAAAATATAGAGTCTTTTTTCTCTTTAAAGGTTAATACTACCCCTGCTCCCCATCCTTCACATTTTCTTGCTTTTGTTCCCCATATATTTTCAATTTCTTTCCATCCATCTCCATACAAAAAATCCTTATCGTTTCTTCCTATAATTATCAGTTGATTTACATTATCAGTAGTATAAGTTCTTTCTTTAATTTGGGCTGAGAGGTCATATACTTTAGATATGTAAAGATCGGTGATAGAATAGAGAAGATTGTATTTTTGACATACTTCTTTAACATAATTTATTAATTCTACATCATCCTCTTCGGCATAATTTAGGGTGAGAATTATGTAGCCTTTTCTTTTGGCAAGCTCAATTTGTTGTCTTACATATAGATCATTTATAGAGTTTTTTTCGTATTTTCCTGATTGGAAATTGTATCCTGAAGCAAAATCTTCCCAAAGTACTGCATCTATATAATCTCCAGTATATTCAAGAAGAGGAAAGCCTCTGTTTTGTATTAGGATTGCTTTAGGAAAAGTATCTCTTATTTTTTTAATAAGGCTTACCATACCATCTTTAGTTTGAGGAAAAAGTACTGCCGTATCTACTGTGTCCAAGAAAAAGCCATCATAATTTTTGTCTATTAAAAGATTCTTCATCTTGTTTATTACCAAATTTTGCCATTTTTCACATCCTGCATCCATATACCAAGAATTCCAGTTTACATTCTTTCCTAAGACACAGTTTTGTAAATCTGCTGTAGGGGGAGTATCGGATTCTCCGATGGTTACATAAACAACTACCTTTTTGCCCTTTGATTTTAAGTAATTTACCTCGTCTTTGGTAAGGGTATAATCTTGAATAACTATGAGATCATATTTTTCAAGTTTTTCAACTTCTCCTCTACCATAAAAGAATACAAAATTTTTAATATTACTAAGTTGGGATCCCTTTAAGGCAAAAGTATTTTGACCACCAGTTATTAGAACTATAAGTATTATGATAGCAAAGGTTAAAAATGGAGTTTTTGAAATTTTAGTCTTCATAGAACCTCACCTCTCGTATTTTATTAAAGAGGGGAGAGAGAGGGATTCCCTCTCTCTCCCCAATATTTCTATAGCTTTTTAGGTTCCAGTTTTATTATTTTCTTCTATAATTTCTTCTATAGTATTATCAGGATCAATGCGAATTTCAGTAGCATTAGAGGCATTTTCAAAAATTAATTCCTTTGTTGTATTTGGATTTAGAAGAGATATTGTTTGAGTTGCTAATATTTGATCTTGACCATTTTCGTATGAGTGGATGTTAACAGTTACGTTTTCAGCAGGTTTCAATCCTATGTTGGAGATATCAACTACTAAATTAGGTCCCCATTCTACTTTGCTAAATAATAGTTCAGGTTTTTCACCAGGATTTCCTATGTATGCGACTTTTACCGTATCAACACCATTCCCATTAATATCTGCGGCATAAATTGAAAATTTTTGCTGAATTCCCTCTCTACTATTCTCATTACTATCCTCATTGTCAAAAAA
Organism: Dictyoglomus sp.; assembly: GCF_049968615.1. NCBI lineage: Bacteria > Pseudomonadati > Dictyoglomota > Dictyoglomia > Dictyoglomales > Dictyoglomaceae > Dictyoglomus > Dictyoglomus sp. The sequence continues at coordinate 53,222 of NZ_JBMFQK010000005.1, forward strand.
ATCATCTTTGCTTATATTTACTTTTATGACTTGGAACTTTTTAGCAGTATCCGCTTTAATTTCCTCTTGCAAAATATTTTTCCAGTTATATGGAGGAGTTATATTATCATAAGTGTTTATATATAAGGTTTTAGGGGTATCGTCAGCATTATAAATTGCTATATAGAAGAAAGAATCTATGTTTTGGTCAAAAGTGAGTACAAATCCGGCACCCCATGGTTTGCAATACCTCACATCTGTTAAAAATATATACTCTATATCTCCCCAGCCATTATTAATATCATATCCATATAGTCCATCCTTAGTTCCACTTTGCCATGCATCATTTTTACCTATTAAGATTAGTGAGGTGGTGTTGGTAGGAGTTTCTAAACTTGTTGGAGTTTCTGGTGGTTGAGTGTTTTGTTTTGCAGAACACCCTGCAATGACCATCAAAAATAAGGTAATTGCAAGTAATTTTAATAATTTAGAACTCTTCATTTTCTCAACCCCTTTTAAATTAATTAAATTAAGAGTAGGGAAGAAGTAGCCTTCTTCCCTACTCTTAGCTCTTAGAAGTTTCCTAAAGGATCAACAAGAATTAAATTACCCCAGAAGGTAGGATTACCCCAGTTGGGGCTTGCTCCAGGAGCAGAACTCATCATCATTTCTTGATCTAATTTTCCAGGTGTATCGGTATCGCTTGGAGAGAAGGCAAATCCCATTATTAAATCGGGTTCAGGCTTTACCTTTATCAAAGACCATGGTATAGCAACTTCCACAGTATACCCATCGTTGGTTCTTTTTACTGCAATTTTTGCCTTTTTAACTTCATCTGCGAGAACTGGTGGGGTCCATACCCATATTTCGGGAGAAAGGAGTTCAAAATCTCCAGGGCTTATCCCTAATTGATAATCATCCTTGTTGTTTTTATTGTCTTCAAAATCACTTTGGAGATCAGTATCAAACCAAATTTCAATGTGATCTCCTTGCCACATATTTTCTCCTGTTGCTAACTGTACTATACTATCATCTTTTAATACAGCACCAATATATAGATAGTTCTTATCCCAGAGCATATAGTAATATACTGATAGATCATTGGGACCATTCCAGTTTTCTGGAATGTAGTCTACATCACCTTTAAGACCTACGTAGTACCTTGGTGAAAGGAAATATTCACTAATTTTAATGTCTCCATCAATAGTGGGTGGTGTTGTAGTATATGGTACATAGTGGGTCCAAGTGCCTTTTCTTAATTTTATGTCTTCAGCAAAGGATAAAGTTAATGTTAGAAGAAGAACTAAACTTAAGACTAATAAGAAACGCTTCATTTTGAATACCTCCTTTTGATTTTTAAATTTTTGCTTAACCATAAGTTTTTTAAAAATTTATTTTGTCTTTTTCACCTCCCCTTTATTTTTCTAATTTTTTCCAAGCCTCTTGTAAGATTTTGTTAACTCTGTCCTCAGCGGTTTTAGCAGCCTTTTCAATATCAACCTTTCCTTGCCAAGCATAGCCGAGGGTAGTTTCAAGCATATTATTCCATTCTAACCAAGAAGGAGTAAATTCAAGAGATTTGAGTTGTCCCTTTTCATATAGAGAGAAGATAGTGAGAGCGGATTTAATGTTAGGATCGTCGAAATATACTCGGGTTTTCAATTTAAGAGCGGGTATAGCCTGATGTTCTTTTCCCATAATTTCCTGCCCTTTAGGTCCAGTAGCGAACTTAATGAATTCCCAAGCAGCCTCTGGATATTTAGACTTAGAGTAGATAGCGAGGGAAAGTTGGTTAGCGGACATAAATCTTCCAGCAGGTCCTGAAGGTATAGGAGCGATACCCCAACGGAAAGGTAGTTTTCTATAGCTAACAATGAAAGAAGATATTCCCAGTGTAGTTGCGAAGTTTCCAGTCATGAAAGGATCGGAGAGTCCCTGCATGAAGGACTCAGAGGGACAGACCTTATATTTATATCTTAGTTCATACATAAATTTAAGACCCTCAAGGGATTTAGGGTTAGAGTAGATGGTGCAGGATTTTTTATCCTTAGAGAGTACAGTACCTCCTGCGCTCCAAATGATAGGATAGAGTCCACCCTCACCCCAAGTAGGGACGTAAGTTCCCCAGATTTCAGGAGTACCATCTTTATTTTCATCTATAGTTAATTTTTGAGCTGCCTCAATCCATTTATTCCAATCCCAAGACCAGTCAGGATATTTAATCTTATACTTATCAAAAATATCTTTGTTGTAGAACATTATACCGCCTAAGGTGATATCCCTTATCATAGCGTAAATCTTTCCATCCCATTCACA
>NZ_JBMFQK010000005.1:55526-57864 GCF_049968615.1 Dictyoglomus sp.
ATATCTTTGTTGTAGAACATTATACCGCCTAAGGTGATATCCCTTATCATAGCGTAAATCTTTCCATCCCATTCACAGAGTTCTGGATTGTAGTAATAATTTTTGAAGTTGATATCTTTTTTAGCCCAGTCAGTTATATCTTTAAAGACGCCCTTAGAGGCAAGATCAATAAAGTAGGCTCCACTTATTAGCATCACATCTGGTGCATTTCCAGCTGCAATTCGGTTTTGTAGTTGTTGCCAATAAGCTCCCCAGGCAGCAGATTCTAAATTAACAAATATTTTATTTTGGGACTGATTAAAGGCGTCAACGATTTTTCTCTCTACTTCAATTTCCCTTATATCTCCCCATCTCATGTAAGTAATTTGGATTTTGCTCTGTCCAAGAGCTGAAAGAGACAATAGGATTAAACTAATTAGTGAAATAAATAAAAATTTTCTCATAGAAACACCTCCCTATTATTTTAGTCCTGCTTGGAGCATAATACCCTCAATAATATACTTTTGAGTAAGTAGGAATAGGAACAATATAGGAAGTACTGCAATGGTAGATCCAGCCATAATATAGTTCCAATATCCAAAACTTTGTCCTTGAAGGAAGGACAAGCCAGCAGTAATAGTCATTTTATTTATATCGTTTAGATAGATTAGGGGACCAAGAAAGTAGTTCCATTGATTTATAAAAGTTAGAAGAGCTACTGTTACAGTTACAGGCAAAGATAAGGGGACATATATCCTATAAAAAATTTGCCAAAAAGAAGCTCCATCAATTCTTGCAGATTCAAAGTAGGAATTAGGAACACTTCTGTAGAATTGTCTTAAAAGAAAGATCATGTATGGTGCACCTGTAAAGGTAGGTACCCATAATGGCTTTAAAGTATTGATCCATCCCAAGTACCTAAAAAGAATGTATTGGGGAATCATGGTAACGTGAAATGGAACCATCATTGTGAGAAGCAATATGGAAAACCAAAAACCTTTACCTTTAAAGTTCATCATTGCAAAGGCAAAAGCAACAATAGATGAAGATAATAGTACACCAATGGTAGAAACAATAGAGAGGAATAAAGAATTTTTAAGCCAAGCAATAACTGGTGCAATTTGAAATAACTCCTTATAATTTTCCCATCTTAGCTTTGAAGGAAAGAGGGTAGGTGGAAATTTAAAAATCTCCCCCCAATCTTTTAGAGATGTAAAGAACATCCATATGAAGGGAAGTAACATTAGAACACCTATACCAAATAGAATCAAGATTAAGATTAAATTATTTATTCCCTCTAATTTGGTTTTATTCATTTAATATTCCTCCCATTTATTGATAAAACACGTACTTCTTTTCTATCTTGAATTCGATATAAGTAACAAATCCTATTATTAGTGTTAAAATCCAGGCAATAGCTGAAGCTTTTCCTATTTTAAAATATTGGAAAGCATTTTGGAATAGGTAATATACTATGGTCAAACTGTGCTCATCTGGCCTTCCATTAGTAGCAATATAGGAAATATCAAATACTTGGAAAGACCATATAAAGGAAGTTACCAATACAAAGAAAGTAGTGGGAGATATTAAGGGAATAGTTATTTTAAAGAAGATTTGCCATTTATTAGCTCCATCTATCTCTGCAGCCTCATATATTTGGGGATCTATAGCTTGTAGCCCTGCCGTAAAAAGGACAATATTGTATCCTATTGCTCCCCAAACAGCAATAATTATTAAAGAAGGGATTATCCAATTCGGATCGCCGAGCCAATTAGGTCCTTGAATTGAGAAAAATTTTTTAAGTAGATAATTTATGATGCCTACTTGGGGATGCAGTAGCCATACCCACACTACTGTATTTGCGACGGCAGGAGTTACAGAAGGAATGAAATAGATAGATCTTAGTACAGAGAAAATACTCTTTGGCCTATTCATAAGGTAAGCGAAAAATAGGGATATTAAGGTTGAAATAGGAACCGAGAAGGAAAAGAGCAAAGTGTTTCTTAAAGATTTCCAAAAAAGTTCATCTTCCAACAAGGATAAGAAGTTATTAAATCCAATTAATTTAGGTGCACTTATAAGATCCCATTCTGAAAAACATAAGATAATGGAAAAAATTAGGGGACCAAGACCAAAGAATATTAATCCAAAAAGCCAAGGTGATAGGAAGATATATCCTATTAGGTTTTCTATAAATCTATAGCTCTTTTTTATCATAATAGTAACTCCTTTATTTTTCTAATTTTTTCCAAGCCTCTTGTAAGATTTTGTTAACTCTGTCTTCAGCGGTTTTAGCAGCCTTTTCAATATCAACCTTTCCTTGCCAAGCATAGCCGAGGGTAGTTTCAAGCATATTATT
>NZ_JBMFQK010000005.1:57874-118379 GCF_049968615.1 Dictyoglomus sp.
TCAGCGGTTTTAGCAGCCTTTTCAATATCAACCTTTCCTTGCCAAGCATAGCCGAGGGTAGTTTCAAGCATATTATTCCATTCTAACCAAGAAGGAGTAAATTCAAGAGATTTGAGTTGTCCCTTTTCATATAGAGAGAAGATAGTGAGAGCGGATTTAATGTTAGGATCGTCGAAATATACTCGGGTTTTCAATTTAAGAGCGGGTATAGCCTGATGTTCTTTTCCCATAATTTCCTGCCCTTTAGGTCCAGTAGCGAACTTAATGAATTCCCAAGAAGCCTCTGGATATTTAGACTTAGAGTAGATAGCGAGGGAAAGTTGGTTAGCGGACATAAATCTTCCAGCAGGTCCTGAAGGTATAGGAGCGATACCCCAACGGAAAGGTAGTTTTCTATAGCTAACAATGAAAGAAGATATTCCCAGTGTAGTTGCGAAGTTTCCAGTCATGAAAGGATCGGAGAGTCCCTGCATGAAGGACTCAGAGGGACAGACCTTATATTTATATCTTAGTTCATACATAAATTTAAGACCCTCAAGGGATTTAGGGTTAGAGTAGATGGTGCAGGATTTTTTATCCTTAGAGAGTACAGTACCTCCTGCGCTCCAAATGATAGGATAGAGTCCACCCTCACCCCAAGTAGGGACGTAAGTTCCCCAGATTTCAGGAGTACCATCTTTATTTTCATCTATAGTTAATTTTTGAGCTGCCTCAATCCATTTATTCCAATCCCAAGACCAGTCAGGATATTTAATCTTATACTTATCAAAAATATCTTTGTTGTAGAACATTATACCGCCTAAGGTGATATCCCTTATCATAGCGTAAATCTTTCCATCCCATTCACAAACTTCCGGATCGTAATAATAATTCTTAATATTTATATCTCTCCTTATCCATTCGGTTATATCTTTGAACACTCCCTTTGAGGCTAAGTCTATGAAATAAGCTCCATCCATTAAGATCACATCTGGTGCATTTCCAGCTGCAATTCGGTTTTGTAGTTGTTGCCAATAAGCTCCCCAGGCAGTAGATTCTAAATTAACAAATATTTTATTTTGGGACTGATTAAAGGCGTCAACGATTTTTCTCTCTACTTCAATTTCCCTTATATCTCCCCATCTCATGTAAGTAATTTGGATTTTGCTCTGTCCAAGAGCTGAAAGAGACAATAGGATAATCAAAAAGCTAAAAATTAAGAACTTTTTCATTTTCAAACCCCCTTCAAAACTTGACTACTTTACTCAAATTCCTTGGGCTCTCTACATTTATGTTTTTACTTTTAGCAATATTTAGACCTAATATTTGTCCCCATATGACTTTTAAGAAAAGGCTTTCGGGAAGATCGGAAATGTAAAAGTCAGATCCCTTTCCACCTATGGTTATTACTTCTGCCCCATAGCTTTTTAGTTCATCGACTAACGGTTCTTCAGCCTGAATTCCTTTTGTATATATAGAAACTAAAAAGCCCTTTTCAAGAAGAGATTTGGGACCATGTCTATATTCAAAAGTAGAATAAGCTTCTATCTTTGAAAGCGACATTTCTTCCAACTTTAGGGCAGATTCTCTGGCAATACCTTCCTCTGCTCCAAGTCCTAAGAATATGTAGTGGTTATAATGGGTATAGTTTGAAGATAATTCATTGGCAGTATTTATTATCTTTTCAATTTCATTTAGTAGATCTTTGTATATGCTTAAATCTTCTCCTCTAACAAAACTTGCTATCATCTCTATGGTAAGAAGCATAGAGGAGAAGGATTTTGTCATAACAATAGCGTCCTCTTTTATGGGCAGAACAATGGAATTTTGAGATATTTTTACTAAAGAGCTTTCTTCCTCTAAGGTGATACCAAGGGTTGGAATTCCATACTCTTTAAATTTTTCTCCTGCCTTAACTACTTCGGTAGATTCTCCAGAGCGAGATATTAATATGGCAGATCTTCTTAAGTTTTTGAAATCTCCTATATTTTCCTTTGGAGAAAACCATATCTCTCCTCCGGGAAGAGCTTTTGTTTCCATGTTAGTTTTAAAGGTGAAAAATCTACTTCCCGAAAGGCTTAAGTATAAAGAAGTTCCACAACCTATAAAATATATAATGTCGGAATTTAAGATAAATTCAGGAAGATTATTACTTTTTAAGTAATTCTTAACATAATCAAAAACCCTTGGAAGATCTGTGATTTGTTCTTTTATTTCCTTTTCTACGATATACATAAACAAACCTCCTAAACAACAAATTTTTGACTCCATTCAGGGATTTTTTTGAACTCTTCAGGTATAGAATCGGAAACTATGTAATCTAAGTCATCAAAATTGCATACTTTAAAAGGTACCGATAAATTAAATTTTGAACTATCCGCAACAAGTACTTTCTTTTCAGCTTTTGAGATTATGGTTTTTGCTACTTCTGCCTCTTCCATATCAAAGAAGGTGATACCATTTTTAATATCTACCCCGTTAGCCCCAAAAAAGTAGTAGTCTATTTTCCCTATCTCTTGGAAGAATTTAATCACATGTCCTCCTATGCACTCAAGGGATTTTTCTTTTGTGGTTCCTCCTGAATGGATCAATCTGAAATTTTTCCTTAAATTTATTACTGCCCAAGCAGTGGTGATAGAGTTAGTTAAAATGGTTAAATTAGTAATAGGACTTTGATCTAAGGCTTGTACCATGTAATATATGGTAGATCCACCACTCATGGCAATGATAGAGCCATCTTTTAAAAGGGATAGAGCTTTTTTGGCTATTTCTTTTTTGATTTCTTTGTTTTCTTCAAGTCTTAAGAAAAAGGAATTCTCTGAAGAAATACTTGTTGCTGTTGCTCCGCCTCTTACTCTTTTTATAAGTCCTTGTTTTTCCAAAAAGTTTAAGTCTCTCCTTACGGTGATTTCTGAAATAGATAATTCTTTTGCTATCTCTTGTACTGTAAGATAACCTTTTTCTCTTATTAGTTTTAAAACCCTCTCAAATCTATATTCTTTCATTTTCGTTTATTTTAAATCAATATTTGAATTTTTTATTATTATAACAGATATTTTAGGGATGTAAAGAGGGGGGGGTGAATTTTATTATTCTTCCTTTAAAGCTTAATTTTGCCATATCTACAAAATTAGATCGTTAAATTTTAAAATTGATCTTTTTTAATCATTTTTATTGTAAACTTTGATTATAAATGATATAATAGCACTAAAAAGTTAAGGTAGGTGTCTTCATTGAAAAAGCTTCTTAGTCTTTTAGTGGTTTCCCTTTTGGTCCTTTTAATGATGGCTTCAGGACAAAAGACAGTAACTATTAGATATGGTGTATGGATGAGTGAGCAATTAGATGGTATAAAGGCTCAAATTTCTACTTTTGAAAAGAGGTATCCCAACATAAAAGTGAAGCTTGAGCATGTACCTTGGGAAGATTATTGGACAAAGCTTCAAACCATGATGGCAGGGGGAGATTGTTGGGACGTTTTTACTATGGATACAGGTTTTTATTTACCCGATTATGTAGCGAGAAATGCATTGGTAGATATTACTCCATTCATAAAAAAAGACAATCTGGATTTGAGTGTATATCCATCAGGAGTTTTAAAGCTACATAATTTTGAGGGCAAATATTATTCTCTGCCCAGAGACTATGATACTATAGGGATGTTTTACAATAAGAAAGCCTTTGATGAGGCAAAACTTAAATATCCTGATGGGAATTGGACTTGGGAAGATTTAAAGAAGGCAGTTGAGAAGCTAACTAAGAAAGATGCCAAAGGGAATATAGTAAGGTATGGGATTACAGTAGATGGAGGTCCGCTATCAGTTTCGCAAGCTTTCTTATTCCCCATGATTTTATCTCTTGGTGGAGATTTAGTTAAGGATGGAAAAGTAGTTTTTGATAGTCCTCAAGTTAAGGAGGCATTAAGTTTTGCGAGGGAGTTAACGGAAAAAGGTTATGCTCCAAAGCCAGGAGTAACCAGTGGAGATCTATTTATTGCAGGGAAGAGTGCTATTAACTTTAGCGGATCTTGGATGTTAGGATATTATGCTGAAAATATTAAATCTTTTAACTTTGGGGTTGTCATGATTCCAAAATCAAGGACAGGAAAGAGGGCAAATATTTCTGACTCCTTGGGTAATGTTATCTGGAGTAAGACGAAGAATTTGGATGCTGCATGGACTTTTGTAAAGTGGATGGCGAGCAAAGAGGCAGCAGAGATTCTTGGAAAGTCTGGTACTGTAATTCCTGCATATAGGGATACCGATACCTTGTGGATGCAGAGTTTTAAGAGATTTGGAAAGGAAAAAGATGCAAAGGTGTTTATAGATTCGGTGAAGTACACCAATCCATGGCCTCAAACAAGGGGATCTAGCGAGTGGTTTGACAGATGGGAGACTTATTATATAGTTGAGATTATAGCAGGGAGATTAGGAGTAGAAGAAGGTTTGAAACAAGCCACAGAAGAAATTAATGGGATTATTGAAAAGGCCTCTCAATAAATTGATTTTTTGGGGAAGGGGCTATAAAGGTCTCTTCCCTTTTTAAGGTGGAGGTTATAGAAAATGAGGGTTCTTGGAGGAATACCTAAGTACAAACAGGCAATTTATTTTTTTGTCTTTATAGTTTTTTCTTTAGTTTTTGCCCTTCTTGCTTACTATATACCTTTTGGAATTTCCTTTAAGCTTGCCCTTTCTAAATATGACGCCATTTCAGAGCCTCAATATATAGGATTAGAAAACTTTAAAAAGATTTTTCAAGATAAGGTTTTTTGGATATCATTGAAGAATTCTTTTTTATATGCTCTATATGTGGTACCTACAGCAGTAATTTTGAGTTTTCTTATTGCGGTTGGTTTAAATAGGAATACTAAATTTTTTAGATTTTTAAGGGTTTTTTATTTCATTCCTACAGTGACCTCTTCCGTTGCTATTAATTTTGTATGGCTTTGGTTTTTCAATCCAGAGTATGGACTCTTAAATACTATATTAGGATTTTTAGGGGTAAAAAAGATATACTGGCTAACAGATCCTAAGATTGCACTATTTTCTCTTGCTATTGTAGGTATATGGGGTAGTTTAAGTTATAATATTATTCTTTTCCTTGCAGGACTTCAAAATATTCCGTTTACCTATTACGAGGCAGCATCCCTCGATGGAGCAACTAAAAAAGATATGTTAATTCATATTACTCTTCCCCTTATGACTCCCATCATCTTTTTTGTACTTATAATGCAGATTATTAGTTCAGTGCAGATGTTTGAAAGTGTTTTTATTATGACAAGGGGAGGACCTGGATACTCTACTTATACCCTTGTCTATTATATCTATCGTAATGGTTTTAATTGGTTCCGAATGGGATATGGAACTGCTCTATCTTGGATTCTTTACTTTATTCTTTTAATCTTAACTATAATTCAGTTTAATCTCCAAAGGAGATGGGTATACTATGAGTAATAAAATCATAGCCCTCCTGCTCATTATTGGTGCTTTAATTATGTTTATCCCCTATTGGTTTATGTTGGTGGTTTCTTTTGAAACTATTGAAGAGGCATCTGCGGTGCCTCCTCATCTTTTTCCTTTAAATCCTATAATTAATAATTATAAAGAAATATTTATAAAGCTTGATTTTGGAAGATACTTTTTAAACTCTCTTATGGTTACTTTAAGCCTTGTGTTTTCTCAGATTATTCTCTGTTCTCTTGCGGGTTATGCCTTTGCAAGGCTTTATTTTCCTCTTAAAAATGTGATTTTTTTGATTTTTCTTTCGGTAATAATGCTTCCTGGAATTGTCTTGTTAATTCCCAGGTATTTGATCTTGAAAAATTTGTCCCTTGTTAATACCTTGATTGGAGTGATCCTTCTTGAGATATTTAGTGAGTTTGGCATTTTCCTCTATAGGCAGCACTTTTTGTCCATGCCTATTGAGATGGAGGAGGCTGCAATAGTAGACGGAGCTAATATGTGGGATATATTTTGGAAGATTATGATGCCTCTATCAAAGCCTATTACTTTGTCCTTTGGACTCTTAGTTTTTATTTATGGTTGGAATTTATTCCTTTGGCCTCTAATTGTTATAACATCTCCCGAAAAGAGAACTTTACCCATAGCAATAGCGCTTCTTCAGGGGCAATATTTTAGTAATTGGGGAGTAATTATGGCAGGTGGAGTTATTGCTTCTCTTCCACCTATAATTCTTTTCCTCTTTACTCAGAAAAGTTTTGTAGAAGGAATAGCCTTTAGTGGGCTTAAATAATTTAAAGTATGGAGGTGTGAATGAATGAAGATTAGTTTTATTGGAGCAGGAAGTGTAGTATTTACCAGAAATCTTTTGAGGGACTTGGCATTATTTTCTGAGTTTGATGAAACAGAGATAGCTCTTATGGATATTGATCCTGAGAGGTTAGAAGTTGCAAAAAAGATAGCAGAGGAGATAAAAGAAAAGAAAAATAAAAACTGGAATATTAAAGGTTATATGGATTTAAAATCTGCTATTGAGAATTCTAAGTATGTGATAAATACTGTCCAAATTGGTGGAAAATCTGCTACTTATGTGGATTTTGATATACCTGAAAAGTATGGCTTAAAACAGACCATTGGGGATACCCATGGAATTGGTGGAATAATGAGATTTTTGAGAACAGCGCCATTTTTAAGAGAGCTTACTCGGAATATAGAAGAATATGCTCCTTCCGCCTTACTTTTAAACTTTACAAATCCTATGTCCATGAATCAGTGGTATATTAATGATATCTCTGAGATTGACACAGTGGGCTTATGCCACTCCATACCCTATACTATTGAGCAAATTTCAAGTTATGTGGGAGTTCCTTCTAAGGAAGTAAATTACAAAGTAGCAGGTATTAACCATATGGCTTGGGTTTTGGTCTTTGAAAGAAATGGGGAAGACCTTTATCCCCTTTTATTTAAGGCTATGGAAAAGAAGGAAATATGGGAGAAGGATCCTGTAAGATTTGAGATACTAAGAATGTTTCATTATTTCGTGACCGAGTCTTCAGAACACAATGCAGAGTATGTTCCATACTTTATTAAGGATGAAGAGTTAGTTAAAAAACTTAATATTCCCATAAGGGAATATATAAGAAGGGTAGAAGAAAATGAGAAGGTTTTTGATGCCTTTAGAGACTATTATTTAAGAGGAAATAAGGAGGCATATGGGGTAGTGAAAGAACATTATGGGGACGAAGATGATGATACTTCAAAGGAATATGCTATTCAAATTATACATGGAATAGAGACAAATAATTCAAAGCTTGTTTACAGTATTGTTAGAAATGATGGGATTATAGATAATTTGCCTATGGATTGTATGGTAGAAGTTCCATGCTACGTAGATAGAAATGGAGTTTCTCCATTAAAAATAGGATATCTACCTGATCAACTTGCAAGTTTAAATCTCTCTCATATAAATGTTCAGAGGCTTGCAGTAAAAGGTGCCATAGAAGGGGATAAAGATTACATCCATTATGCTGCTCTTTTAGACCCCTTAGCTTCCTCTTTGCTTTCTCCAGAAAAAATCCATATGATGGTGGAAGAATTATTAAAGGCTCATGAAGAGTATTTAAAAGATCTTTTTAGAAAGTAGGTGAGAAGGCATATGTGGCTAAGCAAAGATTACCTTAGGAAAAAGGGAGTTTATTCTATATGCAGTTCTAATTCTTATGTGATTGAGGCAAGTATTGAATTTGCTAAGGAAAAAGGTGATTATATCCTGATTGAAGCAACTCCTCATCAAGTGAATCAGTTTGGTGGATATTCAGGAATGACTCCTGAAGATTTTAAAAATTTTGTAATGAAGATAGCAAAGGAAAAGGGTTTGGAAGAAGATAAGATAATTCTTGGGGGGGATCATTTAGGTCCCCTTCCTTGGCAAGATGAACCTTCACCAACAGCAATGAATAAGGCGAAGGATCTTATCAGGGCTTTCGTGGAAAGTGGCTATAAGAAGATACATATTGATTGTAGTATGCCTCTTTCCGATGATCCTAAAGTGCTTCCTTATGAAAAAATAGCAGAAAGAACAAGAGAGCTTTTTGAAATTGCCGAAGAGACTGCAAGAAAATATAATTTTCAGCCTGTATATGTGGTAGGAACTGATGTGCCTATAGCAGGAGGTGGTGAAGAAGAAGGAGTAACTTCTGTAGAGGATTTTAGATCTGCAATCTCCTCATTAAAGAAATATTTTAATGATGTCCCTAATATATGGGATAGAGTAGTAGGTTTTGTAATAATGCTTGGTATAGGATTTAGTTATGATAAAGTATTTGAATATGATAGGGATAAAGTGAGAGGTATATTGGAAGAGGTGAAAAGAGAAGACTTATTTGTAGAGGGTCATTCTACCGATTACCAAGCAAGATATGCATTAAGAAATATGGTAGAAGATGGAGTAAGAATTCTGAAGGTGGGTCCTGCTTTAACTGCAGCCTTTAGAAGAGGAGTTTTCTTGCTTAGTAATATTGAGGATGAAATTATACCTGAAAGGGAAAGATCTAATATAAAGAGAGTCATACTTGAGACAATGCTAAGGTATGATAGATATTGGAGAAAGTATTATAAGGATTCGAAGAGGTTAGAATTAGACATTTGGTATAACTTATTGGATAGAATTAGGTATTATTGGGAGTATGAGGATGTAAAAATGGTTTTAAACAAGCTTTTTGAAAATTTTTCAGAGGGTGTTGATATTAAGTTTATATATCAATATTTTTATGATTCATATTTTGATGTGAGAGAAGGAAAAATGAAGAATGATCCAAGAGAACTTATAAAAAAAGAGATAAAAAGAGTTTTGGAGGATTATAGCTATGCTATAAACTTATAATCGTTCCCAAGGCTCTATATCGCCTGCTATAACTTTAAATATAGGATGTACTTCAATTTTCTTTGTATTTTTTATCTCTTTATATTTTTTTATATCTCTTATTATAAGCTTTTTTAATAGATGTTGAAATTCATAATATATTTGTCCTTTTGAGACAGGGATTTTATCTGTTATCTCTACCTCTACAATTTTCTTTTTGTCAAAGTTATAGCCTCTTCTTTTAGCTTCTAAGAAAATTTGAAAAAGATAGGCATTAATATAAAGTACTGGATCTTCTGTTTTTTTAAATCTTTCTAACTGGGGATGATTTCTATAGCCTTTAGTCCTTCCTTCTAATACTTTTTTGGCAAGTAGTCCCTCTCTCCAAACTGCTAAAAGCCCTTTAGTATCTAAATATTTAGGATGTATAGACCATAAACGCATTTAAGTTTCATTAATTTTAATAAATATATTCAAAGTCGTAAGAATAATAGATTGTTATTCCTTTACTTTTTGCAAATTCTTCTGTTTCTGGTTCTGTCATATATGTGACTATGATGGGAAAGATTTCTCCTTCTATTACCTCTCTAATATCCTTTAGCCTGTCTATAAAGTCAATTATATGCCTTAAGGAAAGATTTGCTTTTGCCTCTCCCACTATAAATATCTCTTTTCCATCCCTTTCTCCCTTCCCTAAAATATTTATCTCCATAGGTTCTCCCTTTTTGTTCTTTATAAACTTTCTGATGAGTCTTTCTTTTACCTCAATTCCAAAATCTCTTTTTAAAAGGTAAGGAAGAGATCTATAGGTTCTATCCTCAAGTTGGAAATCAATACTATGGGATAGTTCTCCTAATTCCTTTGCTATTCCATTTATTTGTTTCTGCATATTTTTCATGGCTAAAGTAAGCTCTCTGATTTCCTCTTCAGTCTTTCTCTGGGCTTCCGTTAGAGCCTCAACGGCGGTTTCTAACCTAGCTATTCTCTCTTCGGATTTTCTCTGAGCTTCTGTTAGAGCTTCCAGTCTCTCTTCAGTTCTTCTTTGTGCCTGAACAAGCTCCTCAATCCTCTCTTCGGTTTTTTCTTGAGCAGAGATAAGTCTCTCTACTGCAGATTTTAGATCCACAATTTCTTTATGAATAGGAATTCTTACTTCAAGCTCCTGAAGAACTCTCTCTTACAATAGGATATAATTCTTCTTTTGGTATTGCCATTTAATAAATTCCTCCTTGGTTTTATCTTATCATGTCTAATGTCTTTTTATCAACAACACCCTCCATAGGACCTCTTTTGGTTACACTTAAAGCTCCTATTATGTTTGCTCTTTTTAATGCATCTTCAATGGTATAACCCTGAAGTATGCTTGCTACAAATCCAGCATCAAAACAATCTCCTGCTCCTGTTGGATCAACCTCTTCCACTTCTATGGGAGCCACTTTGTATACTTTGTCTTTATAATATGCCTCTGCTCCATGTTTTCCTTTTTTAATTACAATAATTTTTTCCTCTTTGTTTACCTCTCCAATTATGGATAGTTCTCTTTCTCCCGAGAGAATGATTTTTGATTTTGATGCTATGTTTTTGATGGTTTCTAAGTATTCTTTCGAAAGTCCAAGCTCTACTCTTATATTGGGATCAAAGCTTATTAATTTGCCATATTCATAGGCAAGATTTACAGCTTTGTGTATAGCTTCTTTTACATTATCCTTTATCGCCAAAGAGCATCCCATTATGTGTAGGGCTTTTATATTCTTTATTAAATCTTCTGTTATATCTTCTGGATAAATACAGCTTGCAGCAGAGTGAGGTAGATGAAAAATAAATTTTCTTTCTCCATTGGAAAAGTAAGTTACAAAGGCAATTCCAGTAATATATTCCTGGGTTTTCTTTATTAATCCAACTTCTACACCATCCTTTTTCAATCTTTCAAAAACATTTCTGCCAAAGTCATCTTCTCCGATGCATCCTAAGATTCCACCTTTAAGTCCTAATTTTACTATTTGATCAATAAAAATTGCAGGAGCACCACTTGGATATGGTCCTAAAAACTCTCCGGGATGTAAAAAATCTTGATCAATTTTTTTTGCCATTATCTCTACAAGAATTTCACCTATGGTTAACACATCTAATTCCATAATTTTTTACCCCTTTAGTTTTCTCCCTTAACATCAATTATCACTTTAAAATATTGATCTTTATAATTTAAGATATCTTCAAATGCTTGAGGGACTTTATCAAAGGGATAAATATGGGTTATCAGAGCTTCATAGTTTACTTGATTTTTTCTTAGTAATTCAAGAGCAATAAGATAATCATCCTTTGTATACATTAAGGATCCTTTGAGATTCAATTCTCTATCCTGAATATATATAAGCTTAGCCATAGAGATCTCTTTTGGGACTCCCATAAGGATAATATCGGTTCCTTTTCTTGCGTATTCAATTGCTAGGTTTATGGTTTGATCTACTCCTACGCATTCAAATACCAAGTCAGGACCTTCTTGAGTAAAGAGGGAAAGATTTAAATTCTCTGGTTTTACAGTGATTATTCCAGGGCATAAATTTTTTGCAAGATTTAGCCTTTTGTCAAGGACATCAACAAGGACAATCTTTTTTGCAGAGGAGAGATATAAAAATATCGTAGTAAGAAGTCCAATAGGACCACTTCCTATTACAAGAACTTCATCTCCTGGTTTAAAACTTGATCTTCTTACTCCATGCACCGCAACCGCAAGAGGCTCGGTAAGTACTGCCCTTTTTAAGGGAACCTCATTTACTTTGTACACTTTATGGGAAGGTATTTTTATATACTTTTGAAATCCACCATTGGTCTTTGTACATCCTATAACATCTAGATTTTTGCATATATTATATCTTCCATGGGTACAGTTATAACATATTCCACAGGTTAAACTTGGCTCAATTACTACAACATCGTTTAAATCTACATTTCTCACATTTTCTCCTTTTTCAATTACTTTTCCTACAAATTCGTGTCCCAAAACTATTCCAGGTTTTACAAAGGGGTGTTCTCCTAAATAGGCATGAAGGTCAGATCCACAAATTCCTGCATAAATGACCTCAAGAAGAACATCATTCTCTTTTGGTTTTTCTAAGGGTGTTTCAATAAGTTCAAGCTTTTTTATATCTTTAAGAAGCCATCCCATATTTTTCATACCGTATCCCCCTAAAAATTATTTATTTAAGATTATTACAAAGGTTCCTTTTATTTCAAGAGGTATAATAAAATAGATTGTAGAAAGGGGAAAATTTATATGTTCATCGAAATCAAGGATCTTTCAAAAAGTTATCAGGTTGGTTTAACTAAGATTGATGCCCTCAAAAAGTTATCCATAGACTTTGAGAAGGGCAAGATATATGTAATCCTTGGACCTTCTGGCTCTGGAAAAACCACTCTTCTTAACATTCTTGGTGGAATTGATAAACCCGACGAAGGAAAAGTTATAGTTGATGGGGAGGATATAACTAACTATAACGATAGGGAGCTAACTAATTATCGAAGGAGAAAACTTGGCTTCATTTTTCAGTTTTACAATCTTGTGAACTCTTTGACAGTTCTTGAAAATGTACTTTCCACTAAATACCTTTCAGAAAATGGTTTAGATCCTAAGGAAGTTCTTGAAGTTGTGGGAATGTGGGAGCATAGAGATAAATTTCCTTTTGAACTTTCGGGTGGTGAACAGCAAAGGGTAGCTATAGCAAGGGCAGTAGTGAAAAATCCATCTATAATACTTTGTGATGAGCCAACAGGTGCTCTTGATTTTGAAAATGCAAAGAGGGTTCTAAAGCTTCTTGAGGATATTAATAAAAGGTATGGTACTACTATTATAATTGCAACTCATAATACTGCTATTGCAAAAATGTCCCATAAGATTATAAGGCTAAGAAGTGGAGAATTGGTGGAGTACCAAGACAATCCATCTCCAGCTCTTGCTGAGGAGGTGGTTTGGTAATGCTTAAGAAAATTCCTATGAGGATAATATGGAGGGATAAGTCTCACTTTTTGGGGATAATTTTTCTTGTTCTTTTTGCATCTTTTGGATATGCTATCTTTAGTATTCTCATAACAAACATTGATACTAATTATAAAAATTTTGTGGAGAAGTATAACCAGGAGAATTTTCACTTTACTACATTTTTCCCTATAGATATTTCCTCCTTAGAGAAAAAATATAATGTGCTTATTGAGGAAAAATTTACATGGGACTTTGAATATGGTGATAGATTAATAAGATTTTTTAATTTAACAGAAAAGGTAAATAAGCCTTTAATTCTTGAAGGAACTCTTCCTAAAATAGGGGAGATTGCTGTAGATCCTAATTTTGCCAAGGCAAATAAATTAAGGATAGGCGATGGGATAGAAATTAATGGCATTAAGTTTCGTATTTCAGGATATGTAGCTCTCCCCGATTATATTTATATAACAAAGAATGAGACTGATCTTCTTCCTGATCCTATGCATTTTGGGATTGGAATAATGAATTTTGAAGACATGAGAAAATTTTTAGAAAGTGTTGCCTATAGATATTATATGGTGAGGGGAACTATTTCTGATCTTTCCTCTTTTAAAAATGAGATAAATTCTAAATATAGGCTTATTTCCTTTGTGGAAAAGGATGAAAATTTCAGGATCATAGTTACTGAGATGAAGATGAAAAGTGCAAAACCTATGGCTTTTGTTATATCTGGTACTATTTTAGTAATATCCTCAATTCTCCTCTTTATTGTTCTAAGAAGGCTTATAAATTCTATGCATGCTGAGGTAGGTACTCTTTATGCTTTAGGATATAACAGCAAAGAGATTGTAAGGGTATATATTCTTTTTCCCATATATATTTGGCTGATGGGTGTTATCCCAGGAAGTATTATTGGTTATGCCCTTTCAGGTCCTTTTACAGATTTTTATGTCTCCTTTATAAGTGTGCCTATAGTAGAAAAGTTTATTCCCACAAAAGATCTTCTTATTGCCTTTTTTGTACCAGCTCTTTTTATGATTCCTTCTGGATATATAGCTATAAAGGATCTTCTTAAAAAGAGAGTGGTGGAGATAATAAGAGGAGAATCAGAAAAGGGATTTAAAACAAGATTTCGCATGGAATTTCTTGATAGGTTCTCTTTTAAGAGAAGAGTAATGTTAAAACAGGGACTTTTACATCCTTCAAGAGAGCTAGTTTTAATAATAGGGGTTGCTTTTGCTACCTTAATTATTCTATATGGAGTTGTTGCAAAATCTGCCCTTTCTTATCTTGTGGAAGATACTTTTCAGAATACTTATAAATACAATTATATGTATCTTTTGAATTACTATGAAAAGGAAAATAAGTATGATGCTGAGCCTTTTAATATGCTATCCTTTTATCTTAAAGGCACCAAATCAAAGGTTGTGATTTATGGTATTTTAAAAGATTCTCAGATGATATTATTGAAAGATGGCAAGGGAGACAAAATAAATTTAGAGGGACTTGTAATTTCTCAGTCTCTTGCAGATAAATTTGGTCTTAAGGTTGGAGATGTTTTGAATTTGGTTAATAATATTGATGGAAAAGAATATAGTTTAAAAGTTACAGGGATTGCTGATCTTTACGTGGGAAACAATGGATATATGAGTCTGGAAGAATTTAATGAAACTTTTGGTTTTGATAAGGGGTCTTTTATTGGACTTTATTCTTTTCACAAGCTTGATATTCCTAAGGAAGACCTTGTTACTTATATGAGTAAAGAGGATGCAATAAAGGTCTTTAAGGATTCTGCACAAAGTGTGGATCAAATGCTTCAAGTAATGTATCTCGTATCCTTTTTCCTTGCTTTCACCATAATTTATGTCCTCGCTTCTTTAGTGATTACGGAAAATAGAAAACCTCTTGCTATTTTCAAAATCCTTGGGTTTAGAGATGGAGAGTTGAGCTCCATGTTTCTTGGTTTTAACAATTTCTCCTTTATAGTGGGCTTTCTTCTTGGAATTCCTCTTTATAATATGCTTATAAGTTATATTATAAAAGGAGTTCTTAAAGATGTAGATTTTTCTTTTAAGTTACAAGCTCAATTTAATGATATACTCTTTTCCTTTACTTATCTTTTTGTAGCCTTCTTATTTTCAAGATATTTAGGAAGAAGAAGAATTAACTCCATCTCCCCAGTGGTCATTTTAAAAGAGCAGTCAGAATAAAAATGGGCTCCCCAAAGGGGAGCCCTCAATTACATGGTAGTATAAGTTGGAGTATAGGTTTCTCCATATCTTTGTAATACTTTTATAAAAGCATTCATATGATTTTGAGAGCCTTTAAGTAAATTTGTATAAACTCTGATTATATCAGGTTTATTGGTTCTCTTAATTGCCTCTTGTAGATCTTTTATATCAAGTTCTTCAATAAAAATTCCTACTTTTAGAGCCTCAACTGCTGATTTTTTGCCTCTTTCTACCAATGTGTTGTAAAGTTCTGTGAATTTAGTATTGGTAAATTTTCCAATTCTATCATCAACTACTGGGTCCTTTAATTTGTAGTAATTGATCAATGTCTTTACAGCATTCATATGGGCTTGCTCTGAGTTTGATATGTTATAGAAAATAGGGATTTTATGAATATTATATAAGGTTATATATACGTCCCTTGCTAATTTTTCCTCCTCCCTCATATGAAGTATGTCTTCAATCTCTTGAGAACTGAGATTTTCTGCTGAGATTCCTAAGTTAGTAAATAGAATAAAGGAGAATAAGAGGATCAACGTTGCCTTTAAAAACTTTTTCATTTTTACTCACCTCCAGTTAAATTTGTTTTTACACTTAAATTATGATTATTGAACCTTAATATTCATTGAAAATAGCCTTAAATTTGGCTTAAAAAATTAAAAAATTTGCTTTTTATTGACTTTTTGAAATTCTTAAAATATAATTTAGGACAGAGGAAGGGTTAAAAATTTTATAAAATTATTAATCCTTTCCAATTTTTGGGGGAAGGACACTCTTTATGAGAAGGAAACTTTTCTTTTTGTTTTTTCTATTTATTCTCTTATGTATTTCAGGGATATTTTCTCAATGAATCTTCAGGAAACACTTTCTGTTCCAAGCCTTTCTCTTAACTCTAAATCGGTTTATACATTAAAGGATTTAGCTAGATCAGAGGAGGTCAAAAGGTATGTGGAAGTCTTTCTCAAGGATTGGGAAGAGTTGAAAGATTTAGAGTCCGGAGGAGTACCTGAGGATGAGATAAACAAGAAAAAACAAGAAATTCTTGAGGAAATACAAGAACTAAGAAGGATTGCTGAGAAGAATGGGGAAAGCGAAGAATTTTCGAATATTTTGAATAGTAGGGGATTATGAGATATTTTAATGTCTTAGGAATTTTCATATTTCTTTTATTAATGTTAGTTCTTCATACAGGGGAAGTGTATTCTTGGGGTGGAACTATCCATAGCGAAATTGTAAGAGATGCATATTACTATATGGAACGTTCATCTTATGCTACTTCTCAGCAAAAAAACTCGGCAGTCTGGAGGACAAATAATTGGGGTTTTCCATCGGATAGGCCTTGGGATATTATGGCAAGAGGGGCTGTAGAGTTTGATGAACTTACCAAACTCAGCCTGGCGACATTTGGATACCTGATTGGATAATTAATCTCTTTGCAGATGCTCACAGCTCTTATACGGCTTTTATGCATTTCTTAGATTTTCCTTCTCTTATGAATAACCTATCTCATGATTCTCATGGAAATAGAAGGAGCGGTATCCATAATAATATAGACGGCTATAACTATATAAGACACAGTAAGTTTGTAAAAGGAGAAAAGGATGATGATTATTGGGTAGATTGGTGGATGGGAAACGATGATTTTTGTATGGTTCACTCAGGAGTACTTTTAGATATGTATGAAAGAGATGAAGGAGGAAGAGACAAGAATGGTAATCTTATATCCTCGGTAAATTACTCCTGTTATACTCGTTGGGATAAGGATCATCATAACATAATTTATGCTCCAATAGATAATTTGAGTGATTACTGGTTTAAGCAAAATCAAGATTGGTGGTCACATCCCTACTGGGGACCCTATTACCTTGGTTATGCTCTTCATGCTGTTGGTGATGCCTCAGAAATGCACCATGTCTTTAATACTCTAGGCTGGGGACATTCAGAATTTGAGAGTTGGGCAAGTTATTGGTATCAATTTAGAGGGGAAAAAGAATATATGAGTAGATCTCGATGGTTTGATATGAGAAAAGTTAGAGATGCTCTTAATACGGTTTTTGCTCAGGATGGTATTCCCCCATACAGAAGGGATGTTAAGTGGCTTATAGAAAGGCTTGCAAGAGAAGTTTATAATTACTCTATAAGAAATTGGAGCACTCTCTGGGGTAGAGAGCCCTCAAAAACTACTTTTTATAAGCCCTTTGAATTATATGATGGAAATTTATCCAAAAGCTGTAGCATGCGCTGTTGCTATTATGGAAAGAGCTTATTATCTACGTGTTGTTTCTCCAACTCAAATTCAAGTTCCTGTAATGGTAATTGTTAAAAAATTCCGATTGATTGATGAGACAAATCCAGAATGGGCAGGAGAAGATGATGTATATGCAAAATTTGTAGTAAGTGATGGAATTAGGACAGTTCATACTCGGATTCCTTCCTCAGGAGATTGGGGTATGGATGAGGGGGATATAAGGGATAATATTAATGTGGTTATTTTTGATACACCAAGAATAGGAAATTATTTGAGTATTAATGTGAGGGTTTATGATGCAGATGCGGGAGATGATGATTTAATTGGAGTTGGAAGTTTGTATTTAACAAGTTCTCAAAATTGGGGTAAGGGACGAGTATTGAGTATAATATGTAATGGGGGAGGTCCAGGAGAAGGTGAAATGGAGGTTGTAGTGGAAATTAGATAAAGAGATTGCTATAATCTTAATGACTTTGGAGGTCTGCTTTTGTTGGGCAGACCTCTTTTTTATGATATACTTATTAAAATTCTTATCTTTGGAGGTGAAGGGGCTTGAAGAAGTGTGTTTTTTTAATTGTAGTTATTTTGTTATCATTTTCTATCACCTATGCTGGTAATTTTGGAGTCGGGGTAGTGGTAGGTGAGCCTACAGGGCTTTCTTTTAGGCTTTGGCAAAACAAAACTCAGGCTTTTGATTTTGGGGTAGCTTGGAGTTTAAATGCTAATGTTCTTCATCTTTTTGCTGATGTAGTTACCCACAATTATGGGGTATTTAGACCTACATCAGGTTCTATGCCCTTTTATTATGGAGTAGGAGTAAGAGTTCTTTCTGCTGAAAGCACAAATTTTGGAATTAGAATTCCTCTTGGAATTGTATACATTCCTAAGGGTACGAATTTGGACTTCTTCTTTGAACTTGTTCCAACCCTTGAGTTAGTCCCCCAAACTACCCTTGATGTAGATGGAGCCTTTGGATTTAGGTATTATTTCTAAAATATTAAGATGCCACAGGCGAAGCTAATGTGTTAAGTTGAGCGCCTGTGGCGTTTATTCCTCCTTTATTACTTTTAATTTGATACTTCCAACCTCAATTCTCTTAACTTTAGTTATTTCTTTTAAAGGTGTAAAAATTAGTAAATGTCTTTTTTCCAAATTTACATCTTGGATTATTCCAAGCTCTAATAAGTTTTCTTTTTCTCCAATAAGTCCTACGAGCCTTCCTCTATAATTTTCTTTTTGAAAATCTACATATTTATCAATGGAATGGACCAAGTAAAGAGGAAATATTAAATTTTTAGCATTTTGAAAATAGAATTCATATCTTTTTTCTCTAAACTCTCTTCTTTCTTCAAGTGATCTTTCTCTTGCAAAGACACTTTTGGGTATCCTATAAACATATTTTGAAAATCTTCCTATAATTTTTAACAGGGAATCAAGTTCAGTATTACTTTGAATGGCTACTATGTGGTCGGGATTTATCACAAAAGTCTTGTAATACTTTAGTATCTTTCCTAATCTCCCTTTTACCAAGCCACAAGTGTTAATAATTACTATCTCTGCTACTTCTTTAGCTTCGTCAAGAAGTCTTCTTACTCCCGTAATTACTTGTAAAAATTTTCCCACAGGGGTTATCTCTCCAATAAAATACCAGTTTTTTATGGATAAATTTTCAAAAGATGGGAGTTCATTTTCTATAACACTTAAAGATATGGTTCCTGGAACGCCAATATCTGCTTGTCCTAAGTCAGAGTTAATAATAGCAACCTTTGAATTGTTTTTTACCCCATAGTTTGCAAGGAATTTTACAAAAGTACTTTTTCCAGAATTTGGTAGCCCTATTACAATAACAACTCCCTTTTTAAGCAGAATCGCATCTGCAGTTTCCTGCCATAAAGGAGGTATATCTATCATTTCTGTTTAAAATTCAGTTATCTTAGGGACGTTTTCATAAAGGGATTCTAAGTCATAGAATTCTCTTGCTCTTGGTGAGAAGATGTGTACTATCAAATCATAGTAGTCAAGTAAAGTCCATCCTGTACCTTCTCTTCCCTCAATGCCTCTTGGAGTGAAGCCTAACTTCTCCATTTCCTCTTCCACGCTTCTTTGAATTGCCTTTCTTTGGGTGTTAGTAAGTCCTGTACATATTACAAGGTAATCAGTAAGTCCTGGTATTTGTGATACGTCAATTATTATTACATTTTCGGCTTTCTTCTCTAAAACGATGCGAGCAATTCTTAAGGCTTTCTCTTTACTCTCCAAGAAATTCATCACCCCTCCTTTACATTATTAATTTTAAAATATTGATCTAAAATCTCTTTTAATCTAATCTCATCAGGAATCACATAACTTATACCATTTATATTTTCAGGAGTTCCTGGCATTACAAAGGTATGAATATCTTCTTCAGTAATGTCCATGAATTTAGAGGCTATAACCATAGCTTCCATAAGAGATGCATTGGTCTCAAATATGGATCCTGCTAAGGATATATATTGAGGCAGATTTATTAGGTTTATTTTTTCCTTCATCTGTTTAAAAAGTGCCATTAAAAATTTCTGTTGTCTTTCAACTCTTCCCAAATCTCCCATAGGGTCGTGCCTAAACCTTACATATCCAAGAGCCTCTTTACCATTTAAGTGGTGTACTCCTGGAGTAAGATCTACAAAGAATTTATCAGTACTATCTCTGTAATACATTCTCTTTTCTACTTCTATATCTATTCCTCCAATAGCATCAATGAATTTTTCAAATTGTTGGAAATTGGTCTTTACATAATAGTGAATAGGAATATTTAAGAGGTTCTCAAGGGTCCTTAAGGAGAGTTCTACTCCTCCATAGGCATAAGCATGATTTATCTTTGTAAATCCATGATTAGGAATATAGGCTCTTGTATCTCTCGGAATAGAGAGAATATTTACTTTTTTATTTTTAAAATCTAAAGAAGCAATAATAATGGTATCGCTCCTTCCTGGATCATTCTTTCTTTCATCAACTCCAAGAATAGCAATATTTATCCTTTCTACCTTATTAAAGGCAACATCTAATAATTCTACTTTATCTAGTACAGAAGAATTTCGGGAGGGATTGTAATTGTAGCTATTTTGGATGTAGTAGTATCCTCCAACTCCAACCGCAACAATTACTATGAGAAGTACTAAAACTCCTATTATGAGTATTTTTAACCACCTCTTCATTTTTTGTTTTTTCCTCCTAAGTTTTTATTTGTTTCTCTCATATAATATTTTATCTTCTTTTATTAATAAATAAAGAGACCCCCAAAAGGGGGTCTCTTTATTATCCTAAGTTTAGATTAGGTTTATTTTCATAGCTTAACCACGGTTTCTTCTTTCACGTGGTCTTTCTTCCCTTGGTTTTGCCTCATTGACAATTATTCTTCTTCCTTTGACCTCTGTGTTATTAAGGGCAGAGATCATTTTCTCAGCCTCTTTTTCATCTACTTCTACAAAGCCAAATCCTTTAGATCTTCCTGTATTTCTATCAGATATGATTCTTGCAGAATATACAGTACCATGGCTTGCAAAAATATTTTTTAACTCTTCTTCTGTGGTTGACCAAGGTAAATTACCTACATACAAAGTCTTGCTCATCTTTTCACCTCATGGAAATTTTTAGAATTTCTGGGGAAGCTTTTTGGGGAGCATTCCGGAACCCTTGAGATAGGAAAATTAAGGATACTTTCGGTACACTTCACCTCTCTTTCTGGATAAATAAAAATACTTGAGAACTCTTTTAGGGGATTCCCGAGGAGTCTCAAGTATTCTTTTGACAAACCCAAATTCTCTTTTAAAAACTTAAACATAACCCAAAATAATCCTTTAGTGAGGTTATCATATCATAAAAAGTCGTGATTGTAAATATGTAAACTTAGAATTTAGCGCTTGATAGGAGTATTATGGAAAATCTGCCAAAGGGCTTAGGTGAATTTTAGGGAGATATGGCTTAAAGGTTTCAGGGTGAATAGAGGGATATTTTGGAAGTGATACATTGGAGCATGAAACTCCTAAACCTTTGGATTTAGAATCCGCAAAATTGTGCTTAGAGAAATTAAGAATTTAGGGTAAGTATATGCTCTTTTGTATTGCCTAAATCAATGGTTTTCTCCTTCGCTTTTATGACATATGGATTTGCTCCTAATTTTTTCTTTGATAATCTTCCTACTACCTCAAAGGCTCATGCTGAAAGAAGCTTTAAACTTGCAAGGGAAAAAGGATTGAAATATGTAAATATTGGGAATAGATTTCTTCTTTCCCATTATTATTAGGCTAATCTTCTTGAAAATCTGAACTATAGTATGCTGATGTTCTCTGCGGGAAAATCCACAACCTCAACTACTAAATTTGATACAGCTAAAAGGCTTTTTTGAAAGACTATGACAATTTTCTCTTATGGGAAGACAGGTTCAAGTTAGGTTTTCAGGATATGAAGGTTTACTGTTATTTTGAAAATCGTAATACATGGGTAAAGATTCAAAATGAAAAGGGAAGAATAGGTTGATAGTGTTACAAATTTGTTTTCAATTTTTTTAAGGACTGCTACAATTTCCTTTCCCTTTACATTTGATATAATTAACTCTAAGATTTTTGCTAAAAGGGAGGAGCTATTATATGAAGATAGCTAATCTGAAATCAGGAGAGAGATTTTTTATAGGTCTCCTTTTTGAGGATAAGATTTTAAATCTTACCAAGGCTATTTTAATGTATTCTTCTATTTATGAAAAAAATTTAAGGTATGTGGAAAAAATTGATGATATTCTTTATATGGATAATCTTCAAGAGTATTTAAATAAGGTTCAGGATTTTATCTTTGAGCATAATCTTATATATAGTTTAACCGAAGAAAAATATAAATTTCTTCCCCCCATAATAAAGCCTCAAAAGATTCTTGCTCTTGGAAGAAATTATGTAGAACATGCCAAAGAGTTAGGGCATAAAGTACCTAGGGAGCCAGTGTTTTTCAGTAAGTCTCCTTCCTCCCTTATAGCCCATGAAGAGGAAATTGTTTATCCTAATTTTCTAACAAGAGTAGATCCTGAAGTTGAACTTGGAGTAATTATCAAAAAGAGAGGAAAATATATTAAAGAAGAGAATGCAATGGATTATGTTCTTGGCTATACTGTAGTGAACGATGTAACGGCAAGAGATATGCAGGCTGAAGATTTTTCCAATACCAATCCATGGTTTAGGTCAAAGAGTTTTGATACCTTCTGTCCTGTAGGTCCCTATTTAGTTTTGAAGGAAGGCATTAAGGATCCTCATAATTTAAATATAGAGCTTAGGGTAAACGGAGAAATGAGACAAAAGGATAATACTAAAAATATGATCTTCAAAATACCCCAAATAATTTCTTACATTTCTAAGCATTTAACTCTTGAGGCAGGAGATATTATTGCTACTGGCACTCCTTCTGGGATTTCTCCTATCTATCCGGGAGATACTGTAGAATGTATCGTAGAAAAAGTTGGTGTCTTGAGAAATGAAGTAGTTAATGAAGATCTATGAGGCACTTATCAGTTCGTCAAGCTTTTTGAGAACTTCTTCTACATGGCCATCCAGCTTTACATTTTTCCATTCGTGAAGAATTTCACCTTCCGGTGAGATAATAAAGGTATTTCTTAGGGTACCCTCAGTTTCCTTTCCGTACATCCTTTTCTTTCCCCAGGCTCCATACTCTTTTATTACTTTGGCATCTTTGTCAGAAAGAAGGATTATTTCTAAATTATATTTTTCTGCAAATTTTTTGTGACTTTCTACTGTATCCTTACTTATACCAATTACTACTGAATTTCTCTTTTTGAATTCATCGATTTTTTCAGAAAAACTTACTGCTTCTTTGGTACATCCTGAGGTCATATCTTTGGGGTAAAAATATAAAACTACCCATTTTCCTTTATAATCAGAAAGAGAAACTTCCTTCCCATTTTGATCAGGGAGAGTAAAATCAGGAGCTTTTTTA
This sequence comes from Dictyoglomus sp., assembly GCF_049968615.1. Taxonomy (NCBI): domain Bacteria; kingdom Pseudomonadati; phylum Dictyoglomota; class Dictyoglomia; order Dictyoglomales; family Dictyoglomaceae; genus Dictyoglomus; species Dictyoglomus sp. Next base: position 81,102 of record NZ_JBMFQK010000005.1, read on the forward strand.
CTCATTATTAAATATCCCTCCTATATATTTTCTTCGGCTTCCTTAACTAACTCTCTCATAAGATCTTTTACCTTTACTATCTTATCAACCCTATAGGCATTAGCTCCTGCAAAGGCAAAACCATATTTGAAATTTCCCTTTTTAGCGTTAAGAAGAGCTATGGCAATACAATAAGGAGAGTTTTGATAATCACAGGTTCTTATACAGTGGAATGGACACTTGTAGGGCTTTTTCTCTCCTCTTTCTACTGCTTCAAGGAACTCGTTTTTTATAGCCCTTCCAGGAAGTCCTACAGGACTGTCTATAATCACTATGTCTTCTTTTTTGCATTTTAAATAGGCTTCTTTAAATTTTTCGTCTGCATCGCATTCATAAGTAGCTACAAATCTTGTTGCCATTTGAACTCCTTTTGCTCCTAATTTTAGGAATTTTGCAATGTCTTTTCCGTCGTATATTCCTCCTGCTGCTATGACTGGTATCTCTTTATTATATTTTTCTTCTATAATTTTTGCCTCATCCAACACTTCTTTAAGTCTATTTTCAAGGGTGATCTCTGGATTTTGTAATTCTTCTCGTTTAAATCCAAGATGTCCCCCTGCTAAGGGACCTTCTACTACAAAGGCATCGGGCACATAGTTATATTTGTTAATCCAATTTTTTGCTATAATCCTTGCCGCTCTTCCTGAGGAAACTATAGGGATAAGTTTTGTTTTATGTACTTTTTTAAGGTATTTAGGAAGATCTAAAGGTAGTCCTGCTCCTGAAAAGATTATGTCAATTTTTTCTTCCAATGCAGTCTTTACCATATCTGCAAAATTAGAAAGTGCAACCAAAATATTTACTCCTATAATTCCTTTTGTTTTTTCTTTTGCTTTTCTGATCTCTTTTCTTAGAGCTCTAATATTCGCTTCTATGAAGTTTTCAAAAAAGTCTTCCTCTTCCATTCCTATGCCTGCTGTTCCTATCACCCCGATTCCTCCTTCTTCTGCTACTGCAGAGGCAAGACCAGAAAGGGATATCCCAACAGCCATTCCTCCTTGTACTATGGGAACTGATGCTACTAAATCTCCAATTTTTAAACTTGGTAATTTCATCTTAAGACTCCTTTTTAATTAAAATTACATACCCATTATGTTATATCCAGCATCCACGTAGATTACCTCACCTGTAATTCCTGAAGAAAGATTACTCAAAAGAAATACTGCTGTATCTCCTACTTCTCTATGCTCAATATTTCTCCTTAGTGGGGCTCTTTCTTTATGGTATTCTAACATGTCGGTAAATCTTGCTATACCTCTTGCTGCTAAAGTGCTTAAAGGACCAGCAGAAATAGCATTAACTCTTATATTTTCTCCACCAAGATCATAAGCAAGATATCTTACTGAGGCCTCCAATGCTGCCTTTGCAACTCCCATTACATTGTAATTAGGTATGACTTTTTCAGAGCCATAATAGGTGAGGGTAATTATGCTAGAATTTGTATTTAAAATAGGCTTAAAAATTCTACTCATGGCAACAAAGGAGTAAACACTAACCTCCATAGCAGTAAGAAAAGCTTCTCTTGATGTTTCTATATAGGGGTTTTTAAGGGCATCAGAAGGTGCAAAGGCAATGGAATGAACAAATCCATCTATCTTACCCACATTATTTTCTATCTCTTTAGCTACTTTTTCAATGTTTTCGTCCTTTGAAACATCACATTCCACAATTAGAGGTTTAGGATTTAAATCAGCTATGATTTCTTCTACATTTTCCTTAAGCCGCTCATTTTGATAGCCAATTATTACTTCTCCTCCGAACTTCATTATGGATTGGGCAATAGCCCAAGCAATACTCTTTTTATTAGCCACATTAAAAACAGCTATTTTCTTCCCTTGAAGAAGCATAAAGCGACACTCCTTTCCTTTCAGTTTTTAAAATTATACCATGTAAGGAGTTAATGAAAGAGGTAAAAATTAATCCTCTATATAGGCTATTATTACCTCTACACCTCGTTTTTTTAACTCCTCTATATATTGAGGAGACACTTTTTCATCTACTATTATCTTACTCATCGCATTTGTTGGAGCAACAAAAGCAAAACACTCTTTTCCAAATTTACTATGATCACTAACTCCTATTATTTCTCTTCCCATTTCTATAATTAGCTTTTTAATTTGAGCTTCAGCTATACTTGCTGTGTACATTCCTTTAGAGGGAATGATCCCTGATATTCCTAAAAATACTTTGTCTACTCTAAATTCCCTTAAAACCCTTTCTGCAATAGGACCGACAAGAGCTACAGTTTCCTTTCTTAGTAGACCTCCTGTTAGAATGACTTCTACTCCTCTTGCACTTAAGAGCTCTCTTGCTACTTCTATAGAGTTTGTAACTACTGTAACATCGTGCTTGTGTTTAATATTTTTAGCAATTTGTAAAGTAGTACTTCCTGTCTCAATAAATACACTTTCTCCATCGTTTATTAATTCTGCAGCTATTTTCCCTATAGCTTGTTTTTCTTTGAGATTTTGACGCTTCTTAGTTATATATAAAGGTTCAAAGGAAAAACTATGAGGTAGAACTGCACCACCATGAGTCCTTTTAAGAAGGCCTTCTTTTTCCAAGATCTCCAAATCTCTTCTAATGGTTGCTCCTGTAACGTTAAAAATCCTTACTAAGTCAGAAACCTTAATTCCTCTTTCTTTCTCTAATAATTCTAATATTTTTGTTCTTCTTTCTTCTGGCAACATTTTTTTACCTTTATTAAATCATTTTTTGTTGAAAAATAATAACATAGGATTTGGAGTTTTGTCAAAAGAGGAAGAGACTGTTCAAAAAAATTTTAAATAAGGGGAAATAATATATTTAGAAGGGCAATTTTAAAGAGCCAAATTAAAAGAATTCTTATAAAGTAGTCTCTTCCTCCTCTTTTTATGTTCCCAAATACACTCTCTATTACTCTAAAAGTCTCTTTCACTTTTATCGCTGGCTTTATCCCTCTTCTTTCTATCTCTTTTATTAATTCTATGCTGTCATAGGATTTATCCCCTATAAAATACTCTCCCTTTAGCTCCATCCCTTTATCTAAGATATTTTTTGCTATCTTTACCTCACTTTCATAAGCTTTCCCTGTCTTTACCCCTATCACTATGTTCTTCCCTATGTCTTTCCTTATCCCTATTATTACTCCTACCCTTATATGAGACTTTATCAGCCTTATTTCTTTTCCCCTTTTTATCCTTTGACTGTATTTTGTGTTATATCCAAATCCTGTCCCATCTATTACCATGTACTTGTATTCCTTTATTTTGTATCTTTCTTCTATCTCCCTTCTCACATATTCTAAAAGCAAATCTAATGTTTCCTCCTTTATTCTATCTCTTAATTCCTCCCTTAAATCTCTGAAAGATAGTCCCCTCGATAGCTTTAAAAGAAGAGATGAAAGATATTCTTTCCATCTTCATATGAAAACCAACCCCTTTTGTTTTCTCTTTTCCTTTTTATACCCTTTAAATCCTCTTATTTCAACTTCTCTTGTTTTTTTGAACAGTCTCTATTTTAACTTGACATTGTGCTTATAGATGATACTATAGAATGAAAAAAAATAAAAAATAAAATTGAAATAAAACGAAAATAAAAATAAAAAACTGGGTAAGATAGGAGGTGTTTAGATTGCCAAAAGAAATACCTGTACTTCCAGAACTTGAACCAGGATATATTGAGGTAGGTGGAAAGGTACCTAAGTTTCAATATAGAAAATCTTTAAAAGAAGAATTAAAAGAGGGGAGCATAACTAAAGAAGAGAGCATAGATCTTTTCAAATGTATGCTTATGATCCGAAATTTTGAAGAGATGATCTATGAGTTAAGGGTTAATAAAGGTAAATATGGGAATATTAGGTATCTATATATAGGTGCTACTCATCTTTCCATTGGACAGGAAGCAGTTCCCACAGGCGGAATTTCAGTTATTAAGAAGGATGATTATATTACTAGTACCCATAGAGGGCATGGTGATGCCATAGCTAAAAGCTATTTTGGATTAAAAGATATGAGTGAAGAGGAGCTGATAGCTTTTATTGAAAATAACAAAGAAATTGCAAATTTTTTAGGATATGATTGGAAGAACAAAAATAAAAATATTCTTTATCAATATGCCCTTGATATTGAATTATTCAAAGCAATAGGGGAGCTTTTTGGAAAAGAGTGGGGTGCTTGTAGGGGAAGAGGAGGATCCATGCATATTGCGGACTTTAGTGTAGGACATTTGGGGGCAAATGCTATTGTTGGTGGTAGTATGGGAATAGCTGTAGGGTCTGCTATGGCTTCAAGATATATGGAAGATGGTAGAGTAACTTTATGTTTTATAGGGGATGGAGCAATGAATACAGGAATAGCTCATGAGGCAATAAATATGGCATGTATGGCACAATTTACTAATGGTCTTATGAGTAAAAAATTTGGAGTTCCTGTAATATTTATGGTTATGAATAACCAATATGGTGAGTCTGGACAACAAAGGGGCGAAGTAACAGGAATAGATTTTATTGCAGAGAGAGGTTTTGCGTATAGCAAGAATGGTATGCATGCAGAAGTAGTAAATGCTATGAATGTGCTTGCAGTAAGAGATGCAGTCAAAAGAGCCGTGGAAAGGATAAGAAAAGGAGAGGGGCCAGTTCTTCTTGAATTTTGGGGATACAGATTTATGGGACATTCTTTAAGTGATACTTTGGAAAAACCAGAAAATGTTACTTATAGAACCTACGATGAGTTACAAGCATGGAAAAAATATGATCCATTGGAGATTTATGCGAAAGAGTTGATAGATGCAGGAGTACTTACTCCTCATGAGATTGAAAATCTGAAAAAAGAATATAGACAGAGAAATGAGAATATTGCTGCAAAGGTAATTGAATCTCCTAATCCCGACCCTAAGGATATGACAAAATATGTTTTTAAAGAAGACTCCATAGATAGTTTTGTGCCTGAGAAGTTTAGAAACGTTACAGTGCTTAAGGAACCAAAATTTAAGGACAGAGATCCAGAGGTAGAGATAAACTACAAAGAAGCAATTATTGAGGCATTATATCAAGAAATGAGGAGAGATGGAAGAGTACTAATGTGGGGAGAAGATATAGCTGATTATGGTGGTTCTTTTGGAGAAACAAAGGGACTCTTAGAAATATTTGGAAGGGATAGGATATTTAACACCGCAATTTCTGAAGCAGCAATAGTAGGAGCAGGAGTTGGAGCGGCAATGAGAGGTCTGAGGCCTGTGGTGGAGATAATGTATATAGACTTTATTTTAATTGCTATGGATCAAATAGCAAATCAAGCTGCTAAAATGCGCTATATGTCAGGAGGACAAGCGGAAATTCCTCTCACCATAATAACCACTATTGGTGGTGGTAAAGGATATGCAGGTCAACATTCTCAGAGTATTGAGTCAATTTTGACCCATTTCCCTGGATTAAAAGTTGTTGCTCCATCAGATGCTTATGATGCCAAAGGTTTATTGATAGCTTCTATAAGGGACAAAAATCCTGTAATTTATATAGAGCATCAAAATTTACTTCAAGATCCTTTATTACTTTCTTTGTCCAAGAGAAAAGTCCCCAAAGAAGATTATATAGTCCCTATTGGTAAAGCAGACATTAAGAGAAGAGCTAAAAATTATGATAAAAGTGTTACTGTAGTTTCGTGGTCTGCCATGATTTACGCCGTATTAAAAGCAGCAGAGGAATTGGAAAAAGAGGGTATTGAATTGGAGGTAGTAGATCTTAGAAGTCTCTATCCTTTAGATATGGATACTATTATTGATTCTGTAAAGAGGACAAGAAGGTTTGCTGTTGTTACACAAGCTGTGGAATTCATGTCTCTATCTTCCGAGATAATAACTCAACTTTATCAAAAAGCCTCATCTTTTCTTATTAGACCTCCAATAAGAATAGGCGCTCCTTTTTGTCCTCCACCAGCTTCTCCTGTTCTTGAAAAAGCATACTTACCTAATGACAAAAGAATTATAGAAGAAATTAAAAAGTTATTCTAACAAGGAGGTAAGAATTTATGGTTAAAAACATTGTTATGCCTAAGGTTAGCGATGTGATGGAAAACGGTACTGTTACTTCTTGGCTTAAAAAAGAGGGAGATAAAGTGGAAAAGGGTGAGCCTTTATTGGAGATTGAAGTGGAAAAAGCCATAATGGAGATAGAGAGTGAATACGATGGGTATTTGAGAAAGATACTTGTGAAAGAGGGAGAAACAGTACCTGTAGGAACTGTCTTAGCTTATATTACTGATACCTTAAATGAAAGTATACCTGAGTAAGGAGGTTTAAACTTTGAGTGGTAATAATGTGATAAAGAGAATCCCTTTGAATACAGTAAGAAGAACTATCGCTGAGAGGTTATTAAAAAGTAAGCAATCAATACCCCATTTTTACGCTATTGCCGAAGTTGATACTACAAACTTAGTTGAGACAAGAGCAAATTTTGTTAATGAGAAAAATATAAAAATTTCTTATGATGATTTCATAATTAAGGCTACTGCTCTTTCTATGAAAGAGTTTCCGTTAATAAATGCCCGATTTAAAGATACAGAGATAGAGCTTTTGGAAGACATAAATGTGGGTTTTGCTGTAGCTTTAGGGGAAGAAGGTGTAGTGGTACCTGTTATAAGAAATGCTGATAAAAAGCTTATAGCTCAAATATTTGAAGAAAGGATTTCTCTTGTAGAAAAAGCAAGAAATAGAAAGTTAAGAGTGGAAGATATATCTGATAGAAGCATTACTGTAAATAATGTTGGTGTGTTTGGAGTAAGATCTATACTTGCTATAATTAATCCCCCTGAAGTAGCTATTGTTACCTGTGGGGCTATTCAAGATAGAGTGGTGGTAATTAATGGAGAAATAAAAATTAGGAAGATGATGGATATAACTCTCTCCGCAGATCATAGGGTAATAGATGGGGCATACGGATCTAAGTTTCTCATGAAAATAAAGGAGTTTTTAGAGAATCCTGATTTATTATTGAGTAAGGGGGAATAAGAATGGAAACAATAGCTTTAAGAATGTATGGGAAGATGGATTTAAGACTTGAGAAATTTGAACTTCCTGAGATTAAGGAAGATGAAATACTTGCGGAGATAATTTCAGATACCAGTTGTCCTTCCACCTACAAAGAAATTGTTCAAGGTCCGGATCATCCAAGAGTTCCAAAGGATGTGGACAAAAATCCTGTTATTGTAGGGCATGAAATGGCAGGAGTAATTTTGAAAGTGGGGTCTAAATGGAAGGGAAAATATGAGGAGGGTCAAAAGTTTACAATTCAACCTGCTTTGCTGTATGAAAGGGGACCTGTAGGAGTATTAAGTGCTCCAGGATATTCATATAAATATTTGGGGGGTCTTGCCACAAAGGTTGTTATTCCTAACGAGGTTATGGAACAAGATTGTCTTTTAATTTATGAGGGTGATGCTTTTTATAAAGCATCCTTAATAGAACCTTTGTCGTGCGTGATAGGTGCTGTGAATGCTCAATATCATACTAGGGAAAATTCTTATGAGCATATCATGGGGATAAAACGTGGAGGGAAGACTGCCATTCTTGGTGGTGCAGGACCTATGGGTCTTGCTTTTCTTGCCTATCTTATTTATGGTCCTCAGAATCCAAGCTTACTTGTTATCACTGATATTGATGATGCAAAGTTGCAAAGAGCTATGAAGGCTTTTCCCAAAGAAGAAGTTAATAAAAAGGGAATAGATATTAGGTTTGTGAACCCAACAAGAGAGCAATCCTATAAAGAAATAAAATATGATGATATTTTTATTTTATATCCAAGTCCTAAGCTGGTTGAGGAGGCAGACTCTCTTCTTGCAAGAGATGGTTGCTTAAACTTCTTTGCAGGACCTACTGATCATAATTTCATTGCTTGTGTTAATTTTTATAAGGTTCATTATGATAAACATCATTTTGTGGCTACATCGGGTGGTAATGCTGATGATATGAAAATAGCATTAGATCTTATACAAAGGGGAGTTATAGACCCTTCCCCTATGATTACCCATATAGGTGGACTTAATGTAGCAAGAGATGTGCTTTTAAATTTCCCTAATATCTCTGGGGGTAAAAAGTTAATCTATACCCATATAAGATTTCCATTGTCAGAAATAGAGGATTTTGAGAGATTAAGTGTAGAGGGTCCTGAGGAATTGAAAGATATATACAGAGATTTAGCTCAAATAGTGAAGGATAATAATGGCTGGTGGTGTAAAGAAGCTGAAGAATATCTACTAAAAAGGGGGGAGAAAATAGATGTGTGATTGCCAAAGATTAAAAAATAGAGTGGCAATTGTTACAGGTGCAGCTCAAGGGCTTGGAGAAGCTCTTTCTTATAGACTTGCAAAAGAAGGATGTAATGTAACTGTAGCTGATATAAAAGTAGAAAAACTTCAAGAAGTGGCAAAAAGGATTGAAGAGGAATATGGCAGTAAGGCTCTTGCGGTCAAGTGCGATGTTGCTAACGAGGAAGATGTAAAAAATATGGTAGAAAAAACTGTTGAGACTTTTGGAAAACTTGATATAATGGTAGCTAATGCTGGTATTTTAATTGCTCATGATATTACGGAATTTCCTCTTGAGGATTGGAAGAAGGTAATAGATGTTAATTTAACGGGATATTTTCTTTGCGCAAGAGAGGCTGCCAAGGTAATGGTAAAACAGAAATCCGGAGTAATAATTCAGATTAATTCAAAATCAGGAAAGAAAGGGAGTTTTAGAAATTCTGCTTATTCTGCCTCAAAATTTGGAGGAATAGGATTTACCCAAAGTATTGCATTAGATCTTGCACCGCATAATGTAAGGGTAGTGGCGGTATGTCCAGGAGATCTTTTGGATTCTCCATTATGGAAGGAAAGCCTTTATGATCAATATGCTAAAAGATTGGGAATAAGTAAAGAAGAGGTAAGAGAAAGATATTTAAAGCAGATACCTCTTGGTAGGGCATGTACTTATGATGATGTGGCAAATGTAGTAGTATTTCTTGCAAGCGATGAAGCTTCTTATATTACTGGAGATGCAGTAAATGTAAGTGGTGGGGTAGAAATGAGGTGAAGAAATGAAGGTACATATAGATATCGGTATTAATGGGGCTTTTTTGACAAGAAGGTGGGAAGATCCTGAGAATTTTATAAAACTTACTAAGGAATTAGGATATGACTATCATTCTTTTTGTAGTGATGTTTTAGACCCATTTTTTAGTGGAGATAAAATTTATCAGATAGAAACTGCAAAGAAGATAAGAGAGTATGCAGAAAAATATAATGTTAAAATATGGGACTATTACACAGGTATGGCAACTCATAGGTTTCATGGTCTATCTCACAGTGATGAAAGAGTAAGACAAAGAATGAAGGAATGGATAATATCTGCTATGGACATTGTTAAAGAAATGGGGGCAAAATATCTTGGAGGACATTGGGATGCTTTATCTGTGGAAGTTTTGCAAGATCCAGAAAAGACAAGAGAAAGGATCAAGTATGTTTATGAAACTTTTAAAGAACTTGCAAAGATAGCAAAAGAAAAAGGACTTTTAGGTATATCTAATGAACAAATGTATATACCCAGTGAAAAACCCTGGACTCTTCAAGAGGCTGAAGAATTTCTTATTGAAGTAAATAAAAAAAATGACGGTGTTCCTATATATATAACCATTGATGTGGGACATCAAGCTGGAATGCACTATGGTCTTTCTGGAGAAGATTTATCCTATGAAGAATGGTTAAAAAGGTTTGCAGTATTCTCCCCTATAATTCATTTACAACAAACTACGAGGGATGCTAGTGCGCATTGGCCCTTTACTGAAGAGTATAACGCTATAGGTCATGTAAAGATTGAGAAAGTTCTTTCTGCAATTGAATACTCTTTCAAGCATTATAAAGAAAGTCCTATTTCTCAGTATTTAAAGCCTGTGGAAGAAATTATTCTTATTGCTGAAATTATTCCTTCATCTACGAAAACTGAGGAAAAACTTTTGAAAGAACTTAAAGAAACTGCTGAATATTTGAGGAATTATATTCCCAAAGGAGGAATTTATTATGAATTCTGAAATAGAGAAGGTAAAAAGGGAACTTGTAAAAATAGGGAAAAGGATAGCACAGGAAAATTTAATTGTGGGACCTGGAGGAAATATTAGTGCAAAAGTTGGAAATAGAGTTTATATAAAGGCGAGCGGTATTTCTTTTGAAGATGCCACAGAAGATGACTATATTGGTGTTGATTTTAATTCTGGCGAAGTAATTGAAGGTGATAAAAAACCTTCTTCCGAAATATGGATGCATCTTGAATGTTATAAAGTAAGAGAGGATGTTAAGGCAGTAGTACACACCCATCCTATATATTCAATTGCTTATGCTTTTCAAGATGAACCTTTAAAATTATTCACACCTGATATGGTGGCTCTTCTTGGGGGAGAAATTCCTGTAGTAGAATATGTGGTGCCCGGTGGTAAGGAGTTTGCAGGAGTAGTTGGAGGCGTTATAAAAAATCATAATGGGGTCCTTGTTAAAAATCATGGATTGGTAACAGTAGGAAGTAATCTCAAAGAAGCGCTTTATAGAACTCTCTTAATTGAGAATTCCATAAAGACAATATTTGTAGCAAAATTGTTTGGTAAGATGGGCTTCTTTACAAAAGAACAAATTGAAGAAATTGACAGCTTAGAGGTGGAAAAATATAGGAGAAAACTACTAAAAGAAAAAGGTTGATTATCTCCATGGGATATTATCTTTTCTTCTTACTTGTATCTCGTCAATAACAGCATTATTTCTAAATTTTAATAAGAAAACAATTATTTCTGCGATCTCGGAGGGCTGAATCAGTAATGCCTTTTCAAGATCAGGCCTTACTTTATTTACAAGATCTGTTGCTACACCCCCTGGGGAAATTAAGTGCACTCTTATTCCATATTCGTGGACTTCTTGAGCAAGGACTTTTGTAAATCCATGTAATGCATGTTTTGAGGCAGTATAAGCACTTTGATTTACATAACCCTTGTACCCTACCACCGAAGAGATATTTATAATTGTAGGAATCTCTGAATTCTTTAAATAGGGAATAGCATACTTACATAAAAAATAAGGCACTTTTGCATTAATGGTCATTATTTCATCCCATTCCTCTTCTGAAGTTTCAATAATAGGCTTAGATAAGGCTGTTCCTGCATTATTTATTAGTATATCTAACCTTTCAAAATGTCTTATTACTTCTCCTATTACAGTTTTTGGTGCATTTTTCTCTCTTAGATCTATGGATAATATGAAAACATTTATATTTTCCTTCTCTAATTTCTCTTTAAGTTCCCTTAGTCTTTTTTCATCTCTTGCTATAAGAGCAAGATTAACTTTTTCTTTTGCAAGTCTCTTTGCTATTTCTTCTCCTATCCCCCTACTTGCCCCAGTTATTAATGCTATTTTATTTTCAAGACTTCTCATGACTTTATTATAGCAAATCTATTTGTCCTCTAAAATTTATCCTTACATAAAGATAACTCCTGAATATACTTCTTGGAGCGATTATTGGACTAAACTTAACACTCAGGCTGCTGCACAGAATGGGTAAATAAAGGACTCCTTTTACCTTTGGATGATTTTGTAAAGAATAATGTTATTAATCTCAAGGATGTGGCTCCTAATTACATAAAGCCTGGAATAGTAAACGGTAAACTTTATGGTATCAATTTAGGTGTAAATGCATTAGGATTAGTATACGATCCTGAGATTTTTAAGCAAGCAGGAATTCCTATACTACGCTTTCCTTAGTTCCCATATTCTTTATCTTTGTGTTCTTTCAAAAATATATGGAAACTGGAATTGCTACTACCTCAGTTTCAAAGTTGTGAGTTCTTTTGTTGCCCTTCAAGGGTTTTTGTGATACCCTTAAAGTAATAGAAAATGAAAATAAAAAATAAAAATTATAGATAAAAAATAAAAATTAATAGGGGGATTTTTTATGAAGAATTATGAAAAGAGATATGAAATTTTAAGAGGTATGTTAGAAGAAGAGGGTATCAATGTGGATGAGGTTGAGAAAAAGTTAAAAAATTTTAGGATAGAAACTCCTTCTTGGGGTTATGGTGATTCGGGAACAAGATTTGCAGTTTTTAAGCAAAAGGGATCTGCTAGGAATATAAAGGAGAAACTTCAAGATGCTGCAATAGTGCATAAATTAACAGGGATATGTCCCACTGTAGCTCTTCATATTCCATGGGATATGTATGATGATTGGGATGAACTTCTAAAATATGCTGAGTCTCTTGGAGTAAAACCAGGAGCAATTAATCCTAACCTCTTTCAAGATGACGATTATAAGTTGGGAAGTTTAACTCATCCTGATAAAAGAGTAAGAGAAAAAGCCATAAAGCATATTTTAGATTGTATTGAAATAGCGAAAAAACTTGGTTCAAGGGATATTTCTTTATGGCTTGCAGATGGAACAAATCATCCAGGACAAGATGACTTTAGATTTAGAAAACACAGATTGGAAGAGAGTTTAAAAGAAGTATACTCTCATTTGGAACCTGACATGAGGCTTTTAATAGAGTATAAATTCTTTGAACCTGCTTTTTATCACACTGATATTCCCGATTGGGGAACCGCTATTATACTTTCTAAAAAACTTGGAGATAAAGCTTATGTTCTGGTGGATTTGGGGCATCATCCTCTTGGGACTAATATTGAGCAGATAGTTGCTATTCTTCTTGATGAAGGAAAACTTGGTGGTTTTCATTTTAATAATAAGAAATATGCAGATGACGATTTAACTACTGGTTCTATTAATCCCTATGAACTGTTTTTAATCTTTAATGAACTTGTCTCTGCTGAGCAAGATGGTTTAAAGATGGATATAGCTTATATGATAGATGAATCACACAATTTAAAGAATAAGATAGAGGAAATGATACAAAGTGTAGAGAATATATTTAGGACCTATGCTAAAGCTCTAATTGTCAATAGAAAAGCTCTTAGAAGATATCAAGAGGAGCAAGACATAGTCATGGCTGAGAACACTTTAGTTAAAGCTTTTGAAACTGATGTGATGCCTTTGATATACAAAGTTAGGGAGGAGATAGGAGTTCCTCTTGATCCCTTAAAAGCCTTTAGGGAAAGTGGATATATGGAAAAAGTGATTAAAGAGAGAGGATAAGGGGGAGGCGTATGGAAGAGAGGAAATTTCTTGCTATCGACCTTGGAGCAGAAAGTGGTAGGTTAATTGTAGGTATACTGAGAGATGGAAGATTAGCCATTGAAGAAGTTCACAGATTTATAAATAGACCTGTAGATATTTTGGGAAGATTATATTGGAATGTAACCCAAATGTTTCAAGATATAAAGGATGGTTTGGTGAAAGCATTCTCTAAGTATAAAGATATAGAGAGTATAGGAATTGATACATGGGGAGTTGATTTTGGGTTAGTAACCAAGGAGGGTTATTTTGCTGGCATACCTGTATGTTATAGAGATCATAGGACTGATGGTATCCTTGAAAAGGCTTTTGAAGTCATGCCTAAGGAAAGAATCTACGAATTAACAGGAATACAAATAATGCAGATTAATACGCTTTTTCAACTTTACAGCATGGTTCTCGAAAATTCCTCTCTTTTTAATTCTACCTATAAACTATTGTTTATGCCTGACCTTTTTAATTTTATGTTAACAGGAGAGATAAAAACGGAGTTTTCCATAGCAACTACCTCTCAAATTTATAACCCTATAAAGGATGGATGGGAGGAGGAAATATTAAGAAAATTTAGCATACCAAAGGATATCATGCCCGAAGTTGTACCACCGGGAACAGTGATAGGAAAGTTATATAAAGGTATAGAAGAAGATTTAGGAGTCAAAAATATTCATGTTATAGCTCCATGTGAGCATGATACAGGCTGTGCAGTGGTGGGAGTTCCAGGAGAAGGTGATGATTGGGCTTACATTAGTTCTGGTACTTGGTCATTAATGGGGGTTGAATTAAAATCTCCAATTATTAATAATGATTCTTTAAGAGCTAATTTTACTAACGAGGGAGGATATAATAAGACTTTTAGGTTTTTGAAAAATATTATGGGACTTTGGTTATTGCAGAGGGTAAAAAGGGAATGGGCGAAGGAGGGTGAAGATTTATCTTACACCGAGATTACGAGGCTTGCAGAAGAAGAAAAGCCCTTTAAATATTTTATAAATCCTGATGATGTTTCTTTCCTAAATCCTACCAGTATGGTTAAGGAGATACAAGATTACTGTAAGAAAACAGGGCAAAAAGTTCCCGAGAAAAAGGGTGAAATCGTAAGGTGCATATTAGAATCACTTGCTTTTAGATATAAAGATGTATTTACAGATTTGGAGAGAATATTAAATAAAAAGATTAAGGTGTTGCATATTGTAGGTGGTGGTTCGCAAAACCAATTACTCTCACAATTTACTGCTGATGTTCTTGGAATACCGGTTATTACAGGACCTAAAGAAGCCACTGCTCTTGGAAATATTGTGGTTCAAGCTATAACAAAAGGGGTTGTTAAAGATATCATAGAGGCAAGAAAGATTATAAGAGATTCTTCTGAAATGAAAGTTTATCAACCCCAAAATACTGAAGAATGGCTTAGAAATTATGAAAAATATAAAGAAATAACACAAGGAGTAAATTAAGATTCGAAGGTTGCAATCCCTCTCTAATTGGTATAAAATTAGATGAAAATAATTCTCAAAGGGGAGGGATAGAAATGGTGAACATAAAGGATCTTTTCCAAAGTGCGGATTGGGCAAAAGAAAAGCATGTTCCTGTTATTGAGATATTAGAAAAGGACAAAGAAAAAGGTGTTAGAATTAGAGTTTCTGTGGGAAAAGAAATTCCACATCCCAATACTACTGCTCATCATATTGCCTGGATAGAGGTATACTTCCAGCCAGAGGGAGATAAATACCCATATCATGTAGGAAGATTTGAATTTGTAGCCCATGGAGCCACAGTGCAAGGGCCTGACACAAGTACTGTTTATTCAGAGCCCGTAGTAGAATTTGTTTTTAAAACCCAAAAGGATGGTGTGATTTTTGCAACATCTTATTGCAATATACATGGTCTTTGGGAGAACTCAGCTGAGCTAAAGTTATAAAAGAAAAAGATTAGTTTAATTATGGATATAAATAAAAGGAGGAGGGATTAATTTCTCTCCTCCTTTTTTATTTATTATGAAAAAACAATTGCTGTGCTAAAATATGTTTCCAAAAGAGCTATAATTAAGGAGGTTAAGTATGAGGAAGTATATAATTGTTTTGATGATTCTTTTAGGGGTAATTTTAGCCCTTGGCTTTTCCCAAGAATAACTTAAAGAAAATGTACTTACCCTAAATAACAAACCTGTAGGATTTGGAGAAGCCACCATAGGGAGTGCTGGAGGAAAAATTGTAACCGTTGATAATGTGAATGATTTTAAGAACTACGCTCAAGTTCAAGAACCCTATATAATACTTGTGAAAGGAGTAATAGATACTAGTAAAGAAACGGGACAAGTAAATATTGCATCAAATAAAACTATAATTGGAGTTACCCCTGATGCGAGTATAATAGGTTGGGGAGTATATTTAAAGGGAGTAAATAATGTGATAATAAGAAACTTGACAATAAAAAATAAAGTTGAAAATCCTAAAAATGATGCTATTACTGTTGAAGCATCTCAAAATGTCTGGATAGATCATTGTACCTTATCCAGCGATATGGTTGTAGCTCCTGAAAGAGAAAAAGATAAAGATAAGGTTGATGCACTTCTTGATATAATAAAGGGATCTAAAGGCATAACGGTGTCTTGGAATATTTTTGAAAATAGTTGGAAATGTACTCAAGTGGGAAGTAGCGATAATTCTACAATAGACGCAGAGGCAAGGGTTACTTACCATCATAATATATTTAGGAATACAAATTCAAGAAATCCCAGTGTGAGGTTTGGAACAGTTTTATGCTATTGCATCTAGAATGGGGGCAAAACTTCTTGTGGAAAATAACTATTTTGAAACTGTAGCTCTGCCTATTACAACTCAATTTGAAAGTCCTCAAGATGGGTATGTCAAAGAGTCTGGAAACCTTTATTGGGAATGTGGAGATAATAATATAACTCAGGAGTTAAAAGAATTAAGAGTTCCTTATCTTCTTGATAAAGGTGCAGGTGCGGGGAAAGAGGTAGAGATTAAATAATCAAAGGGGAGCATATTTGCTCCCCTCTTTATTTTTAGGTGCTTTAAAATTCTCTTCTATACCTTTTAACTTAATTTTCCTCTTTTGATCTTTTAGCATAATTTATTAAAAAACCTTAAAATTTTTAACAAATTTTTAATTTTTTCTTTGACTGTAAATATTATTGGTGATATACTTCTTTTGAATAAAATATGCAATATTTTTGTATATTATGCAAGGAGGTAATAAATTTGTTGCGGAGTAAAGTAAAATGGATTATATTATTGATGTTTCTATTGCAAATAGTTTCAGGCTGTTCCTCTAAGCAGACTACTGATTCTACAAACATACCCCCAATAGCGGTGCCTACAAATTTAAAAGCAGAAATTTTAAGTGAAAAAAGAGTATTGCTAACATGGTAGGACAATTCCAATAACGAGGATGGATTTAAGGTTGAAAGAAAAGAAGAGGAAAAAGATTGGATACAAATTGCAGTTGTCGGATTCAATACAGTAAATTATATAGATTCTAACCTAACTCCCGGAAAAACTTATTCTTACAGAGTAAGAGCATATAATTCTTCTGTTAATAGTGATTATTCCAATGAAGTCAGTATAACAACTCCTTTAATTATAGCACCAGAGCTATCTTTATCTATTGACGAAAACAATCATGTTAAATTGTATTGGACAACGAAGTCAGAGGTAACGCAAGGTTATGTTATTGATAAAAAAGAAGAGAGTGGAGATTGGCAAGAGCTTTTAACCTTAGATGTATCTTCTAAGTCTTATACTGATCCAGATGTGATATCTGGAAAAGTTTATTGGTATAGAATAAAGGCCTTTAGTTCTAACATTGAGAGTGATTATTCTGAGGCTTACGTATATGTTCCCTTAATAAATCCAAGTAATTCTCCTGACTTTTCTCTTTTAGGTTTTGCCACTTTAAATTGCGGAACTACAGGTGGAGAAGGCGGAACAGTAGTTTATGTGAGTACGGGTGTTGAGTTGCAAAATGAGATAAATAAAGGCGGTCCAAGGATAATTTATGTAAATGGGACTATCACACCTCAAAATAACAATAATAAGTATGTTATTATGCCCCTTATAACAGTATCAGTTTTCCCAAAGTTTACTTTTTATTTTTATTTGCAAAAAGTATGAAAAGAGGAGGAAGGCAACAGGTTTTATAGAAGAGATGAGAGAGTATATAGTAAAGAAGATTAAGGGAAGTGAAGTAGAAAAGTTTAAAATTCAGGTATTAAGCATCTCTTTACATTCCCTGAGAAATTCTGCTCTTTCTTCAGGCTTCATTCCATAATTATAATGCCATCTTGGAGCTTCCCAGCTATTATATCTTACTCCTTCATTATAAATATAAAAATTCTGAGGAATATTTACTCCATATGGACAGGGCACACAATACATACATTGAGTGCAATCTATAGCCTTTATTCCTAAATATATATCCCTTACTCTTTCGATAAGTTGGAGCTCTTCAGGAGTTAAAATCCCTACTTCTGCTTTGTCAGCAATTTCAATATTCTCCTTAACCTGCTCTAAGGTGCTCATTCCTGAAAGGAGCATAGTTACTTCTGGATGATTCCAAACCCAAAGTAGTGCCCATTCCACAGGAGATCTTTTAATTTTAAAATTCTCCATAAGTTCTCTTGCTTTTTCAGGTGGATTTACTAATCTTCCTCCCCTTAATGGCTCCATAATAATTACCGCAAGGCCTTTACTTCCTGCATACTTTAAGCCTTCTCTTCCCGCTTGATAATTTATATCCATATAGTTATATTGTATCTGACAAAATGTCCAATCATAGGCATCTACAATCTTTTTAAAGGTATCTAAATCATCATGAAAAGAAAATCCTAAATATCTAATCTTTCCCTCTTTTATTTTTTTCTCTGCCCAATCTAAGACTCCTAAATTATATACATTTTGCCATGTTCCCTTAGAGAGAGAATGAAGAAGATAAAAATCTATATGATCTGTATCTAACTTCTTCAATTGTTCATTAAGTAACTTATCAAAATCTTCTTTTGTATGGACTAACCATACAGGAAGTTTTGTGGAAAGATAAGTTTTTTCTCTATATCCTCCTTTTAATGCTTTTTCAACTAAAATCTCACTTTGTCCTCCATGATAACCATACGCGGTATCTACATAATTTACTCCATGATCAATAGCGTATCTAATCATTTCTATTGCTTTTGGCTCATCAATTTTTTATTCATCATTCCCAATAATTGGAAGTCTCATAGCTCCAAATCCTAAAACAGATACATATTGGTAGAGACAAGTGAATTAGGATTAAACTTTATTCTTATGTTTGGAGAAAATTTTCAAAACAATATTGACTTTTGGAGAAAATTTTTATAGAATTGGGTAGAAAGATTAAAAAATAGAACTTAAAGGGGGGGGTCCTAAAAAATGAAAAAAGAAATTATTTTGATTCTTCACATCGTATCTCTTTTTATACTACTACCAATAATAAGCGGCTGTATTGGAAAACCACAAAATCCACCCCCAGGAACTCCTAATTATTCAACCATAATCGAAGCTGAACAAAATTGGTGTCATAGATCCAAAAAGTGAAAGAGCAATTTATTTATATCAAAAAAAAATTTAACGAGTTTTTCCTTGGATGGCCATCTTTGGAAAAGCCAGATTTATTCCTTTGGGCATTCTTAGCCTATGTTGCTGCACTAATGGGAGATAAATCAAGAGTTAATACTTTTTTAAATACTGTAAATTCTCAATATATCACTGTAGGACATCCTTGGCCATGGTATGTAGCAGAAGCTGGCTGGACCAATACGTGCTGCAAAATACACAAGGGAGATAACTTGAAATGAGGGAATCAAATAAGAATTTCGTTAGAAAAGAAGATATAGTAGGAAAAATTAGGGAGCAAGGAATCAAAGAGGGAGATATAATGTTAGTACACAGTTCCTTAAGAAGTTTTGGTTATGTAGAAGGAGGAGCAGAAACAGTTATAGATGCTTTGCTTGAAAGCGTTGGAGAAGAGGGGACTGTAATAGTTCCTACAATTACAGCCAAAAGTACTGATTCTCCAGAGAACCCACCAATCTTCGACGTAAATAACACGCCTTGTTGGACAGGAATAATACCTGAAACTTTTAGAAAAAGAAAAGAGGCTAAGAGATCTCTTCACCCAACCCATTCTGCAGCAGCAATAGGGGGGTTGAGGGATTTAATCATAGAGGGGCACGAATTTTCTGAAAGTCCATGTGATAAGAATAGTCCATATTATAAAAACGCTGAAAGAAACGGATACATTATGTTGATAGGTGTAGATCAAAATAGTAATACATCTATTCATTCATGTGAGGAAATTGTCGGAGTTCCTTATCACTTACAGGAAGAATTTACTCAGGTTTATATAACTGGATATGATGGAGAGAAGATATTGGTTAGAAATAGACTTCATAACTGGAATAAACCCCCAACTGATTTTAACAAAATTGAATCATTGCTTTTGGAAAAAAGTATAATGAAAATCTTTCATATAGGAAATTCTACCATAAGATTGATAAAGGCTTCCCAGATGTTTGATATGTTAATAGACATTCTTACAAAAAATCCACTGTTCTTGTTGAAGAATCCTAAAGAATATAACCACTTTAAAAGGAGGTGATGAATTTACAAATATTCAAAAATTTTAAAAAATTTAGAACCAAAATCTCAGAAAGGGAGGGTAAAGAATGAGAAGGTTAGTAGAAAAAATTTTAGGTTTAATTTTTGTGTTATCACTTGTTTTCTTGATGTCTATAAGTTATGGAAAGGAAACAGTGAAAATTACAATTTGGCACTACCTAAACGATAGGGATAAACTTTTAAAAACATTAGCAGCCCAATATACTATTAAGACAGGAGTAAGAGTAGAATTCCAATTATACAGTGGAGATCAGATGGGAGCAAAAATTAGAGCAGCAGCTCAAGCGAGAACACTACCTGATGCGTGGACAGGGGTAGGATTAAAAGGTGACTTATCAAGATTAGCTCAAGCAGGAAATATTCTAAATTTAACACCCTATATTAAAGATTGGGTTTCAAGATTTCCTGAAAACATAGTAGCACAAGTAACTTTTACAAAAGATGATGGATACAATGTGGAACCAGGAACATATGGAATACCTTTGGACGTAAACAACATGCAATTCTTATACAACAAAGACCTATTCAAGAAGGCAGGGCTCGATCCTAACAAACCACCAAAAACATGGAAAGAATTCATAGAATATGGAAAGAAATTAAAGGAAGCTGGAATACTCCCCTTCGCTACAGGTTTTGGGACTTGGGCAGGCTTAACCATGATACAACCTTATGAATTTGCATACTTAGGAGAAGAGAAACTAAATGCTGCAAGGTTAGGGAAGATAACCTTCAAAGAAGCAGGATATGAGAGAGTACTCAATCTATTAGTTGAAATGAGAGATGCAGGTATGTTTGCTCCTGGAACTGCAACTATGGATCTACCAACCGCTGAACAAATGTTTGCAAACGGGCAGGTTGCAATGATTTTTGATGGTTCTTGGGCTATTGGAGTATTCAAAATGATGAATCCCAATTTCAAGAACTACTTTGTATTCTTCCCACCTAAAGATGAAAGAGCTCCTTATCAAGCATTAATACCAGGAGGAATTGGAGCTTATTTTGTAGTTAACAAAGATTCTAAGTATATAAAAGAAACCATAGAATTCTTGAAATGGCTAACCGACGTACCTCAACAAGCTAAATACGCTAAAGAAAGCTTTAACCTACCTGCGAACAAGAATACCATTGACCCAAGAACTTTAGGTCCACAGATAGCTGAGTTTGTTAAGGGAATGGACAAGGTATACTCCTACTTAGCTCCATTCAAGAATCCACGTACAGAAGAGATTCTTGCAAAGGGTATGCAGTTAATAATCTTAGGACAGAAGACCTGTGCAGAAGTAGTAAAGGAAATGGATGAGACCAATAAGTAAAAAAAGGGGGGGGGATAAAATTCCCCCCCTTAATTTTAGAAGTATAAGGGGGGATTTTATGAGAAAAATTGGAGATCAGATAGGAAGCTTTCTATTCGTTCTGCCGGCATTAGCCTTCTTTGTAACCTTTAGTATTTATCCATTGTTTAAAACTTTTCAGTTAAGTTTCTTCCAATGGGACGGCATGACCAAAAATATGACTTTCGTGGGATTTCAAAATTATATAAATGCCTTTAGGGATTTTATATGGTTAAAATCTCTCAAAAATGGAGTCTATCTTGCTATACTAGCATTAATAATTATGAATTCCATAGCTTTTATTTTGGCTGTTCTTGTAAACTTAAGAATAAGAGGTTCTAAATTTTATAGAGTGGTTTTTTATATTCCTCCAATTCTTTCAGGGATAGTAGTAGGTTTTATTTGGAAATGGATTTATGATCCTAATTATGGAATATTGAATGGAATTTTAGATATTCTTCATCTATCCCAATTTAAAAGAGCTTGGCTAAGTGATATCCATACAGCTTTAATTTCCGTTTCTATTGCTTCTATGTGGCAAGGAGTTGGAGGATCTTTTATTCTCTTTTTGGCTGGTTTACAGGGTATTCCAGAAGAACTTTATGAAGCTTCAATAGTTGATGGGGCATCTTTTTGGCAACAGTTCTTTTATATTACTATTCCCTTAATGTCCAGAACCCTTATGATAGTCTCAA
Source organism: Dictyoglomus sp. (assembly GCF_049968615.1). Classification (NCBI taxonomy): domain Bacteria; kingdom Pseudomonadati; phylum Dictyoglomota; class Dictyoglomia; order Dictyoglomales; family Dictyoglomaceae; genus Dictyoglomus; species Dictyoglomus sp. The sequence continues at coordinate 103,002 of NZ_JBMFQK010000005.1, forward strand.
TTCTTACTATACTTGGAGCTATGCAACTTCTAACTATTGTCATTCCTCTAACCAATGGTGGCCCTGGATTTGAAACAGAAGTTCCAGCTCTTAGAATTTATAAAGAAGCTTTTTCGAATTATAGGTTTGGCTATGCTACTGCCCTCTCAGTCCTTCTAGGAATTATGCTATTTATCATATCAATAATTCAGATAAAGCTCAGAAGGACAGATTAAATAAGCGGAGGTTATTAACAATGAAAGTGAAGTTGAATAGAATATTTATACATTTATTTCTAATATCCTATGCCATAACCTGTTTGTTTCCCTTGGTATGGATGATTTCTACTTCCTTAAAAACTACTTCAGAGGTATATTTAAATAGAAATCTTATTCCCAAAAGTCTTAATTTTGAAAATTATATAAAAGCTTGGACAGAGGGTAATTTTTCAATTTATTTTACCAATAGTATTATCTATACCATATCTATCGTGGTAGGTATTGTGATAGTTTCTACCCTTGCAGCCTATGCTTTTGCAAAACTTAATTTCCCTTTTAAAAATATAATATATTATGCTTTTTTGATGATGATGTTAATACCAATACCTGGAGCTTTTGTTCCTCTATATGTTCTACTAGTTAAATTGGGGATTCAAAACACAAGAATTGGATATATTTTGCCCATGATAAATTCTGGTCTATCGGTAAGTATATTTATATTAAAAGAATTTTTTGAGCAAATTCCTAAGGAATTAGAGGAATCAGCTGTGATTGATGGATGTAATAAATTTCAATTGTATTACAAAATAATGTTTCCTCTTGCGCTACCTGCTATCTCTACAATTGTAATTTTTAATGCTTTATCTGCATGGAACGAATATATCTTGGCAGCTGTCAACTTTACAGATCCTAATAAAATGCCGGTACAACAAGGATTATTTATCTTCCAAGGACAATATTTCACAAGATATGAATTATTAATGGCTGCAACTACTATTATAACTTTACCCATAATTATTCTATATCTTTCCATGCAAAGATATATTGTAAAGAGTATATCTGGTGCTGTAAAAGGATAAAAAGGGGAGGTACACATAATGATAGACCTCACAATAATACCGGGTTTTAGATGTTCCAATTATTTAAAGCCAGAAGTAAGAATATACTCTTCTGAGAAGCTTCAACTTTCCATCGAAGCATTCAAAAAGAAAGAAAAATTTTTAGATCTAAACTATGAAGTTGGGGAAGGTCTTAATAAAATCTTTTTAGATTTTGGCAATCATCACGGGAAAATCAACCTACAATTTAAGTTCTATAAGAATCAACACGAAATTGTCTTCTCAAAAGGTTACGAGTATGAAATAATAAATTCAGGTTGTAAATCTACTACCTTAATAGACGGCTGTTGGGTAAGTATATACCATTGGAGCGAGGATGAGGGTAGATGGTTTAATGAAGATCTAAAGAATCTGGAGGATGAAGACTGGAAACAAATTATTCAAGATATGAATGAGATAGGTATAAAGGGAGTAATTATTCAGAACGTATTTTACTGCAATGAATATGCAGGCCAACATGATATGACGATAGAAAATTATAAAGGACTTGCTTTCTATCCTTCTAAAATCTATCCCCAAAAATTTCCCATAAAGGCAAGGGACCCTATAGAAGCAATTCTTTCCAAAGCAGATGAGTTAAACATGAATGTATTCTTGGGTGTAGGGCTTTTTGCTTGGTTTGATTTTTCCTATGAATCTTTGAAATGGCACAAAAATATCACTAAGGAGCTATGGGAGATGTATGGACACCATCCTTCTCTCTATGGATGGTATATATCGGAAGAAATGTTTGGATCTCTATATTATGAATATCCTCATCTTCCCCCAGAATCATATAAAGATATTGTAAAATTTTTTGAAGAATATAAGGATTTTGTTAAAGATCTAACCCCTACAAAACCTGTTGCCCTTGCCCCTAACAACATAAGATTTCATGAGTTTCTTAAAGAATGGGAAGAGATCCTTAAAAATGTGGACATAGTAATTCCCTTTGGCTTTGCCCGAGACTCTGAAAACCTAAATATAGATAAGATTACTGAAGTATGTCAAAAAACGGAAACTCACTTTTGGGTTGACATGGAGATGTTTGCCTGGCCTATAGATAATGGCTTAGTTCCCAAAACTCCAGAAGATTTAATAAAAGAAATTAGAATGTACGATGATGTTGAACAGATATATGGTTACCAATATATAGGTATTATGAACTCACCAAGCTTCAGATACCAACTTGGTGGAGAAAAGACAAGAATTCTTTATAATGAGTATCATAAATATTATTCCCATATTAAGTCAAAAAACTCTTTAGATTAGTTAGGAGATAAAGCTATGAAAAAGGAAGAACTTTTATTAAAACTTAAAAATGGTATTATAGTTTCTTGTCAAGCTCAGCCAGGGGATCCAACTTTTGGAAATGATTGTATTTTAGCTTTTGCTAAGGCAGCATTTATTGGAGGTGCCAGTGGGTTAAGGCTAAATGGCCCCGAAGATATAAAAAAGATTAAAAAAGAAGTTCCCCTTCCTATAATTGGAATCTATAAAGACAGAGATTTAGATTCTGAAGTATATATAACTCCTACTTCAAAACATTTTGAGGAAGTTTTAAAAGCAGGGGCAGATATAATTGCTGTAGATGCGACAAAGAGAAAACATATAGAGGCGGAAAATGGTGCGGAATATATAAAATTTTTGAGAAAAATTTTCCCTGAAGTTATAATTATGGCAGATATATCTGATTATGAGGAGGGAATTTTGGCCTGGAAGGCCTCTGCAGACTTGCTAAGCACCACTCTTTCAGGATATACTCCATACACAAAAGGAAAAAAACTTCCTGACTTTAAATTGGTAAAAGAATTAGCTAAAGTCGTGGATATACCAGTGATATTAGAAGGTGGAGTGTGGACTCCAGAAGATGTAAAATATGCTTTTCAGTGTGGAGCTTATGCTGTGGTCATTGGTACCGCTATTACTCGTCCCCATATTATTACAAAAAGGTTTGTAATGGCGACTAAAAACATTGAGGAGATATATAATGAAGAATGAGGTTTCAGCTCTAAATTTATTAAGGAGTATATATCCCTCTCTTTCTAAAAAAGAAAAAGAAGTAGCTAAATATATTATTGAGAACACATCAAAAGTAATTTATTTGTCTATAACGGAGTTATCAGATATTTGTAAAGCAGGAGATGCTACTATAATAAGGCTTGCTCAGAAATTGGGGTATCGTGGTTATCAGGAGTTAAAGCTTGCTTTAGCAAGGAGCTTAGTAAGCCCTGAAATAGAACTTTTAGAAGATGTAAAACCTGAAGATGATCTTATTACTATCATCCAAAAAATTAGGTCAAGGAATGTAAAAGCAATTAACGATACTACAGAGATAGTAGATTTAGAAAATTTATCTAAGGCTATAGATTTAATTGTTAATGCGAGAAAAGTAGAATTTTATGGAGTGGGAGCTTCAGGTATCACCGCTTTAGATGCAAAGTATAAATTCTTAAGAATCGGAATTTTATGTGATGCCTTTGTTGATCCACACCTTCAAGCTATGTCTGCAGCTTGTCTCACAGAGAAAGATGTAGCAGTGGGAATATCTCATTCAGGAGCCACCAAAGATACTGTTGATTCTTTAAGAGTAGCTAAAAATTCTGGAGCAAAAACCATATGTATAACCAATTTTTCTCGTTCTCCCATAACAGAAGTTGCAGATGTAGTCTTACTTACTTCTTCTCCTGAGGCTCCCTTAACCAGTGGAGCTATTAGGTCTAAAATAGCTCAACTTCATGTTTTGGATTTACTTTTTACAGGAGTAGCCATGAAGATTGCTAAAAAGGCGGGAGAATACACTGAGAAAACTGCAAAAGCAGTCCTCGAAAAGCTATATTGAAAAAGGAGAAAAAATATGTTCTTTTTAGGAGTTGACGGAGGACAGACAAAAACCCTATGTATTATAGGAGATGAAAAGGGAAATATCCTTGCTTTGGGAAGGGGAAGAGCACTAATTCACATCCTCTCCCCAGAGGGTCCTCAAATTGCAGAACAAGCCCTTAAAGAGGCAGTAGAATCTTCTTTTTCTAATCTTCATGGAAGTTTTGAAATTGAGGTAGCTTTTTTGGGGCTTACAGGAGTCCCATATTCAGATTCTGAAGAGGCAAGAGTTTTTGAGAAAATAGCCCAAAAAGTGATAAAGGCAAAAAAGATATTTATAGATAGTGATCCCGCTATTGCTTTAGCGGGAGCCTTTTCTGGGGGTCCAGGCATCATAGTTATTGGAGGAACAGGATCGGTATCTTTGGGATATGATGGAGAAAGATATGCAAGGTGTGGAGGCTTTGGATATCTTTTTGGAGACGAGGGGGGAGGGTTTCAGATAGCTCTTCAAGGGCTGAAAATTGCTCTTAAATTTGAGGATGGATGTCATCCATATACTGTTATAAGGGAGAAAATTTTAAAGGACTTTAATTTTTCCTCTATAGAAGAAATCGTAAGAAAATATTATGCAGGGAAAATAGAGAGATCAGAAATTGCTCTTATGACAAGAAGTATAAGAGAATCTGCGGAAGAAGGAGATGAGTATGCAAGGGAAATTCTTTTCAATGCAGGATTAGAGCTTTCAAGGCTTTGTGATTGTGTTTATAAAAAGCTAAATTTTAAAGATAAAGTTTTTGTTTCTGGTATGGGAGGAGTTTTTAACATTTCCTTTGTTAAAGAAAGTTTTATGAAAAATTTAGATCCCCAAAAGTATATTGTAAAAGAACCAGATTTTCCCAGTATAGTTGGAGCATTAATAAAAGCTTATCAAATGGCTGATATAGAAATAAATGAAGAGATAAAGAAAAATCTTAAAAAACTAAGTATTTAAAGAAAGGAGAAAGAAGTATAAAGGCTGTATATTTTGAAGAAAGTATACCAAGATATTTAATTAGTAAACTTTTTGGGAGAATAAGTCCTTCTTTTTATTATAATGTTTTTTCCTGTATAAGATATGGAGATATTTCTGAACCAAAACTCCCTAATGAGAATTGGGTGAAGATAAAAACCATAATGGGAGGAATATGTGGAAGTGATATAAACTTAATTCGTCTTCATGATAGTCCCTCTACTTCTCCTTTTGCCTCCTTTCCATTTGTTATAGGGCATGAAAACTTAGGAATCATCGTAGAAAAGGGAGAGAATGTAAAGGAATTTAATATAGGGGATAGAGTTATAGCAGATCCTGTCCTTTCTTGCTCTGCACGAGATATTAACCCCTTATGCGACAACTGTCAAAAGGGAAACTTTAGTCAATGTAGGAATTTTACAAAAGGAAGTATATCTCCAGGATTTATGATAGGCTCTTGTAAAGACACTGGTGGAAGTTGGGGAGAATATTATGTTGCCCACAAATCTCAACTCTTCAAAGTTCCTGAAAAGGTTAAAAATGAAAATGCAATCTTAGTGGATGCCTTTTGTTCTGCTCTTCATCCAGTAATTAGGAATTTTCCTAAGGATTCAGATAAAGTTTTAGTAGTAGGTGCGGGAAGTATTGGAATAAATGTAGTTTCCTCTTTAAGAGCCTTAGGAAGTAAGGCAAGAATTATAGTTTTAGCAAGGTATAAATATCAAGGAGAATTTGCAAAACATTATGGAGCTTCTGAAGTTATATATTCTAAAGGATTAAGTAAAAAGGAATTATATAAAAAAGTGGCAGATGAAGTAGGAGGAGAGATGCTTCAGCCCATTTTGGGGAAACCTATTTTAGTAGGAGGTGCAGATATTGTTTTTGAATGTGTAGGAACCGATGATAGTATAGATGATGCTTTAAGATTCACTAATATGGGTGGGAAATTAGTAATGGTGGGATTAGTTGGGGAAACCAAAAAAGTGGATTGGACCCCATTATGGTTTAAGGAATTAAAAGTATTTGGCACAAATTCCTCTGCAGAAGAGGAATTTAATGGGGAAAAGAAAAGGTGTTACCAGATTGCTTTGGAACTTATGGAAAAGGGATTAGATCTCTCTCCTCTTTTAACCCATACTTTTCCACTAAGGGATTACAAAAAAGCAATAGAAATGAATTTTAAGAGAAGTAAATATGGAATGGTAAAATCTGCTTTTAAATTTGAGGAACCTCAAATTTAAGTTTTAATTTTTCTTCTTCTATAAATTTTATAAAATAGTAGAAGGGATTATTCAGAATATTATCTTCATAAAAGCAATAAATATTTGTTCCATGATTGGGAACAGAAAAGATTGCTAATTTTTTCTTAAAATTCTTATACCTTTCTTTTATAGCGGTAAAAATTGCGTATCTACTCATAGCATGCATTAAATCCATACCGCATCCTACAGGAGGATAATTTTCTAAGTCTTGTGGAATTTCTATTATTTCTCGAGAATCATAATATTCTATTCCTCTATGAAGATGGATAATTCCAATTATAGGAGGAATTTTGGAAGAAAATTCCATTAAAGGAAAGGTAAATTCTTCTGCTTCTACTGAGGGTCCTTTCACTTCTATATTTTCTATAGGAAATACTTCTACTTTTCCGTCAGAAGTTGGAATTACAGGAACAAGATCTTTTGGCGATAAATTTGCCTTATCTACATTATATTTCCCAGAAGCGGTAACAACAAATAAATCCATCAAAGAGTCATATGCCATAAAGGCTCCTTCAGCTTGTCTTGAATATGAAAGAATTGCAGATATAAATCTTCCTAATCTTTCGTCTTTTACAAGACTTCCTATCTTTACAGGTGGAGAAAGGAGTTTTTTATCTCCCAAAAATCTTCCAAGACTAATTATGGAATTAACAACAGGAGAGTTTACCCATTTTTCATAGGAAATTATTTTATCTTCTTTCTTCTTATATCCTCCAACTTCTTTACAAGAGCCAAAGACTCTTAATCTTTTCCCCAGCTCATTAATATCTTTTATTAGAGGACATCCTCCTTCCATAGTTGATAAAATAAAACCTAAGGGTAGAATTTCCTCTTTCCTTAATTTATAAGGAACAATAATATTTTTAAAGGCACCTATTTTTGCCATGAGCATTCTAAATAAGGTTACTTTTCTGTGATAAGGCAAATTCAATATAAAATTATTTTCATCTCTAATAAAGATGACATTTATAAAATTAGGATGGAGGAAGGTAAGATTTTCAATAATTCTTTTGCAATGGATATTCCAAAAGGAGTAATTATTGCATGGAGGCATATTCATACTCCAACCCCTATGGCGAAAGAATTGGGACTTTGTGATAAGCAACTGGTTAAAGTAAAATTGGGAACTGTAAGAGCATTGATTTTTGAGAATGTATTAATAAGAGTAAGAGATGACTTTAGTTGGGAGCTCCATATTGATACTGATGAAGCAAATGCAGCAATGGTTAAAACAGGAGATATTGCAGAGTTAATATTAGAGCCAACGAAGATCACTGCAAATATTTAATTTCTTTTAGGGGGGAGTAAAAGTCCCCCCCCTAAAATTTTTTAAATAATATCTAAATCTATTCTTCCCGCAGAGCCCCAAAATCTTGTTATTATATTTTCCAAGCCCTCAGGCTTTCTCTCAGAAAGCCATAATTTTTTATACATATTAGCAAGCTCTATAAAATCAGAAGTGTTTGCTTCTCCTTTTATCCTATTTATTCCCACCCTTAAAGTTTCTTTCATAAATTCCAAATCTTCAGGAAGATTAGTTTTAGAAACTTTTTCCCATATTTCTTCATATCTTCTTAAAAGACCATCTCTATCAGAAAGATTATCTAATATCTTAAGATAGTAATCTGTCCAATAATCTCCTACAGGTTTTCTTTCTGGAAGAATTCTCCCTATTACTTCTGTATAATATCTGAATATAAAATCTTTAAAAAGTACATGTTTTATTGTTTCTGAAAAAATTGTTTCTCCAAACTCTTTTCTTGCCAAAAGTATTTCTTTGTTTTCTCCTGATAAAGCCATCCATTTATCCTCCCAATTTCCTTCTCCTTCTGCGATTTCCATTCCTGCAAGAATAAGAGGATTCAAGAAGGAAAAAAGGCACTCCTCTCCATCATCTCCCCAGGCAGTGATTAAAAATCCAGGAAGTTTTTCTTCTTTTGCAGGTTTTAAAAAGTTTTTCAGATTTAAAAGAGCAATATCAAAATTAGGATAATATCTTGACCAATTAGAAAGACCAGGGCATGCTAATTCTTTTTCCTTTCTTTCCCCAAACATATTTATTTTATTCTTAAAATATTTCTGAGATTGCCCACTATAATCCCAATTGGCTATCATTACCTCATCCCAAATCTTACTTTTTAAAACTATTTTCCATCTCTCCCTTTCCTCTTCTCTAAGATACATTCCTGTAAGCATATCTCCCCAGACTATAGGTTCTTTTCCCTTTTCTTTAACCATTCTTATCATATTTTTGTGATGCATTTCAAAAAGTTGTGGTCCCTCAAAAACTCCAGTCTTATCTAAGCTTCTTCCTCTGCCAAGAGCCCAAGTTTCATCTCCTCCAATATGGATATATTTTGAAGGGAAAAATTCTAAAACTTCAGAAAGAAGTTCGTAGGCAAAATTTCTTCCCGATTCATTGGAGATATCTAAGCATCCTTCATTAGGTCTGTGCCACTCACTAAATCTTCTAAATTCAGGAAGAACTAATATATTTTCCATATGACCACAGAGTTCTAAGGATGGAAACACTTCTATCCCAAGATTTTTTCCATATTCTATTATCTCTTTAAGCTCTTCTTCCTCTAATCTTCCTCTCAGTTTTCCAATTTGAGGATATTTTCTCCAAGGAAATAGGTCTTCAAAATAAATAGCAAAGTGATTATATTTAAGAACAAAAAGCCATTTTAAAAGTTCTTTAAAGGTCTTTAAATTAGGAACACCACCCCTTGCTATATCCAAATGATAACCTCTAAAAGAAAAACTAAATTCTTCTTCAATAGTCACCTCAGGAAGAATATTTTTATTTTCCATAATAAGTTGAATAATAGTTGCATAACAGATATTTTCATTTCCCCAAATCTCAATTACTCCATCCTTAATTTGAATTCCTATCCCTTCTTTTTCTTTTTTATTTATTCTCCATTTCCCCTTTGGAATATTAAATTCCTTTGAAAGAAATTCTGAAAAGTTCTCAAATCCATCAAAAGGAAACCATTTGCCTGTGAATTCCAATTTTTTAGGTTCAGGGATAATAAAAATTTTCCCTTCCATAACTCTACCTCCTTATATAGATTTTTTTTGAGAAAAAGAATATATAATAAAGAAAGTATTATTGATTTCTGGAGGAAATTTATGAGTAGATTTTTAGTAGTATTTCTTATAGGAGTAATTATTGCCCTTATTTTTTCCATGCAGAATAACACATCTATAACCATATATTTTGGTCCCTGGCAATTCCAAGGATCTATTGCTCTTATTTTATTAATAGCTTTTTCCTTAGGATTTATTTTAAGTATAATTTCAGTCGCTCCTACATTAATAAAAAATAGATTTACCACCTCAAAGCAACAAAAAAGAATCCAAGAACTGGAAAAACAGATTTCAGAAGGAAAAGAAGAAATAAAATCTTAAACATCACTTTAGCTCCTTATATTTCTCAGTCTTGGATCAAGAAGGTCTCTCAAGCCATCCCCAAAAAGATTAAAACCTAAAACTAATAAAACTATAGCAAGTCCAGGGAATATGGCGGTCCAAGGAGCAATAATCATAAATCTTCTGGCACTACTTAACATATTTCCCCAAGAAGGATAAGGAGGTTGAACACCTAAGCCCAAAAAGCTTAGAGCAGATTCTAATAAAATCCCTAAGGATAGACATAGGGACATTTGGACAATTATAGGAATAAGAATGTTAGGGAAAATATGCTTAAATAAGATATGAAATTTCCCTCCTCCTATAGCAAAGGCAGATTGAATAAAGTCTAAATTTTTGATACTTAAAACTCCTGCTCGAACTAATCTTGCAAATTGTGGAGTATAAACTATTCCAATAGCAATTATTACATTATAGGTTTTCTCTCCTAATATTCCCATAATAAATATTGCAAGAAGTAGAGGAGGAAAGGAAAAAAGTACATCTACAACTCTCATTAAGAAATTATCCAATTTCCCACCCCAAAAACCTGAAATTACCCCTATGGACACTCCGAAAAGTGAAGCGATAAGAGTTGCAGTAAAACTTATTAGGATAGAGATTCTACTCCCCCACATAATTCTTGAAAGTATATCTCTTCCAAATTCATCAGTTCCTAAGAGATGTTTAAGAGAAGGGGGTTGTAAAACTTCTTCATAATTCATCTCGGTAGGATCATAGGGGGTCCAAAAAATTCCTATTATTGCCATAAGTAAATAAAAAATAATAATTGTTAAGCCTGCAAGAGCTATATGGTTTTTTCTAAGTCTTATAAAAAATTTCATTTTTCACCCTCATTCATATCTAATTCTTGGATCTATAAAAGCGTAGAGAATATCAGTTAATAAATTTATAAGAACAAAGAGAAAAGATATAATTAGAACTATTCCCTGAAGAAGAGGATAATCCCGTTGGAAAATTGCATATAAAGCTAATCTTCCCATACCTGGCAATGCAAATACTTCTTCTATAACGATTGCTCCTCCTAAAAGATAGCCTGCATTAAATCCTAAAATCGTAACTATTGGAAGTAATGCATTTCTTAAGGCATGTTTAAATAATACAGCTCTTTGAGAGAGACCTTTTGCCTTTGCTGTTTTAATATAATCCATCTGAAGAACTTCTAAAATACTATTTCGTGTAAATCGCATTACTACTGCTCCTAATCCAAGCCCTATAGCTAAGGATGGTAAGAATAGCATTTTTATATTAAGAAGTGGATTTTTAGAAAAAGGAATAAAATTCCCCATTGGGATTAAGCCTTCAAAAGAAGAAAATAATATAACAAAAAGAGTAGCAAGCCAAAATTGAGGTAAAGAAAGTCCTAAAAGTCCAATAATTCTAATTAAAATATCAATAACAGGACTCTGTTTTAAAGAAGACAGTATTCCTAAGGGAATTCCAATAATTATAGAAAGAAATAAAGAAAAAATTGTCAATTCTAAACTAAGAGGAAGTCTACTTAAAATATCAGGTAATACTGGTCTACTGGTTCTTAAAGAATAACCAAAATCTCCTCTAAGAATTCTTGATAACCACTCTAAGTAAAGAATAGGAATTGGTTTATCTTCTCCAAAAATTCTCTTAAGTTCTTCCATTTGTTGAGGAGTTGCTTCTACTTGTGTTCCTAAAAATAATTCTAAAGCACTTCCTGGAATTAATCTTACTAAGAAGAAAACTAAAATAGACACTTCAAATAAAACAGGGATAATTGATAGTAATCTTTTTAAAATATATTTTCCCATTTATTCTTCCTCCAGAAAGTGAAGGGGGATTTCAGTTGAAATCCCCCTTCACAAGTTTTATATTACTTCTCTATCCATGTTCTTGCAAGATAATATAAAGCTCCATTTCCTACCTGTTTAAACCCTTTTACATAAGGTTTCAATATTTGAGTTTCATAAGGGACATAAAGAAATATTACTGGTGTTTTTTCTGATATAAGAACTTGTAATTTATCATATATAGGTTTTCTTTCTTCATATTTTGTTAATTTTCTTCCTTCCTCTAATAATTTATCTACTTCCTCATCCTTAAACAAGAAATTATTAACTGCCCCTTTACTATGCAATATTCGATATAAAAATCTATCAGGATCTGGATCTCCACCTCTAAGCTCTACCATAGAATCAAAATCTCTTTTCTTCCATCTATCAATGTATATTCCCCATTCAAGAACTTCTAATTCTGGTTTAAGTCCTATTTTCTTTAATTGATTTTGTATAACTTGAGCTACCGCAATTCCTCCTTCGTAAGTTGGTGAGCAAACTATTTTAAAAGAGAAACCATCAGGATATCCTGCTTGAGTTAGTAATTCTTTTGCCTTTTTAAGATTTGGTCTTGAGAAAGGCAAAAGCTTAACATTTTTAGCCCATTTTTTAACAGGAGCAGGGATAGGACCTGATGGCATTGCCATGCCAAATTCAGCAGTAGCAACTATTTCATCTCTGTCTATAGCAAGAGCAATTGCTTGTCTTACTCTTATATCGTTAAATGGCTTCCTCATTGTATTAAATCCAAAAGTTCTTACATTTATTCCTGGTTTTTGCATTATTACAAGATTTGGATCCTTTTTAGCCTGCAAAATAACACTACCATCATTAATTGTAGCCATATCAAGAGCACCCGCTTTTAATCCTGCAAGAAGAGAAGTTTGTTCTGGGATGACTCTAAATATTATTTCATCAAGATACGGAAGTCCCTTTTCAAAATAATCAGGATTTCTTACCAATCTCATGTAATTATCTGGGACCCATTCTGCTAATTTGAATGGTCCAGTACCTACAACATTTCTTTGAAGATTTCCATATTTTTCAACCTCTTCCTTAGGGACAATAGCGCAATTGTTGGAGGCGAGTCCACTTAAGAGAGAAGCAAGAGGTGTAGATAATTTAATCTTAACAGTATATTTATCAACCACTTCAATACTGGATATAGGTTCAATATAGGAACGACCTGGGGATCCTGTTTTAGGATCAAGAATCCTTTCTAAGGTATATTTTACATCCTCTGCGGTAAGTTCCCTACCGTTATGGAATTTAACACCCTTCCTAAGATGAAAGATATACGTCAAATTATCAGGAATTTCACAAGATGCCGCAAGATCTGGCACAATATTTAACTTATCATCATATTTTACGAGTCTATTATAGAGCAGATCTATCCTTCTAAAAGAAGAAAAGGCTGTTACTATATTAGGGTCTAAACCAACTACTTCCTGATCCACACCAATAGTTAAAGTCCCACCTCTTTTTATTTGTCCAGAGGAAAAAGATAACACAGTAAATAGAATTATCAGAGAAATTACAAGGAACTTTCTCTTTTTGTTCACCTCCTTAGTTTTTTTTCATTTTATAAGAGTCTTGAGATATGCCACTTTTTAAAAACTATAGCGTAATCTACCCCTATTTCCAAACCATGAACTCTTACCATAGATTTGTAAAACCCCTTATATGGGAAATAGGAAAGATTTCCTTTAAAATCTAAGCTTCTTTCCTCTCTAAATATTCTAAATTCCTCTAATGCAGACCACCATTTATTGACCTCTTCTTCCTCTAAAGGAATATATAAATCTGGAGAGAAGTCCTTTAAGTCCTCAAAATTTTCTCCAAAGAGAACGTTCTCAAGGGATAAAGAAAAAGTTGAGATTTTTAATATTCTTTGAATAGATTCTAAAATCAGAAAATGGGTTTTTCTATGAGTAGGATGCCAACTCCCACTCCAATGGGTAATTAAAAAATCTGGTTTCTCTTTAAGAAGAACAGTAATATTATTTATAACAGAGTCCTTTAAAAGATCTTCTTTCTTAATCTGTAGACATTCTGAAGATACTCCTAAAATTTTTTCTGCTTTTTTCATATCCTCATATAAAGGATCCTCTTTATTCCCTGTAAGAGAAATAAATTTTATTTCATGTCCAAAAGGAGAGTATTTAGCAGCAAGTCCTCCTGCCATAAGTTCAGCATCCATAATATGAGCACCAATAGCTAATACTTTCATCTCTTCTTAGGTGGTAGAGATATCTTCCCTCCTAAAACAGGGTATTTTGCTCCTGATGCAGAAGGGACATTATTGGGAACTCCAAATAACATTTCATCTGCTAAAATTGCCCAAGTTACTGCTTCTCTTGCATCATTAGGAATTCCAAAATCTTCATGGGTTTTAACACTAATAGGATAAAGCCTTTTTCTAAGCCATTCTACCATAGTTTTGTTATGAGTTCCTCCACCGCCAAGTATTACTTCTTGAAGTTCATAACCCTTTGGATAGAATTTTTCATAATTATATGCAATAGCAGACACAGTAAAAGCTGTTAGAGTAGCAATGATATCTTCCATGGAAAGCTTCTTTTTTTCTGCCATCTTTAATACTTCTTTGAAAAATTCTTCTCCAAAAAGCTCTCTTCCTGTAGTCTTAGGAGGCTCCTTTTTAATATACGGATGATCCATAAGAATAGAGAGAATTTCCTCATCAACTTTTCCTTTTTTAGCTATACTTCCATCTGGATCATATTCTAATTCTCCATTAGTAAAATATCTTACTGCATAATCAATTAATATATTTCCAGGACCACAATCAAAAGATTTTAGCAAATCCCAAGAAATATCTTTTGGTAAAAAGGTTACATTGGCAATTCCACCAATATTTTGGACCGCCCTATTTATGTTTTCATCCTTAAAAAGAAGATAATCTACATATACACTTAAAGGAGCCCCATGTCCTCCTGCGGAAATATCTGCTGCCCTCAAGTCCATAACGGTAATAGTTTCCAGTCTATCTGCAATAACCGCAGACTCTCCTATTTCCATATGAGCTCCCTGATAATTATTTTCCTCTGATGGAGGATCGTAGTATAAAATAGGTCCTTGAGCAGAGATAGCAAAAAGATCTTCTTTTTTAATATTTAGTTTATTTAATAGCTCTAAAGCAGCTTCAGAAAAAACTTCTCCAATAGCATGATGAAGTCTAACTAAATCCTTCGCTTTAAAAGAATTGGGAGGGTAAACCTGAAAAATTTTCTCTTTAATCTCCTTTGGGTAAGGATATTGATGATAACCTATAAATTTAATTTTTTTCTCTTCTCTTAACCCCTGAACCTCTATTAATGCACAGGAAACTCCATCGCAAGATGTTCCAGACATCATCCCTAAAACTAATCTCTTTTCATCGGGAGAAATATCTTTTATAAACTTCATTCTTCTCTCTCCTTAAGTAGTTAGTTCTACATATAATTGATATCTATCTCCTCTTAAAACAGATTCTACAAATTCTCCAGGTCTTTCATCAGCTAAAAAGGTTAATCTTTGAACATAAAAAACAGGAACATTTTTCCCTATTTTTAATTTTTCCATTTCATAGTTATTAGGCATTCTTCTACCCATTCCAAAAGCTTTTGTAGTTATTTTTAGAGCTGGTGGAGCTTGTCTTCTCTTATATTCTGCATTATTTATTTTCCTTATAACCTCCTCCACCAAACTTCTTTCAAGGCCTTTTTCTACAATCTCTTCAATAGATAAATTATCTTCTATATATGCCTTAAGAATTTGATCTAAGATAGGATAAGGAGGCAGTGAATCTTCATCTTTTTGATTTGGTCTTAATTCTGCAGAAGGAACCTTTGTTAACACTGATTGAGGTATTATTTCTCTTTTTCTATTTATATACCTTGCCAATTCATAAACCATCATTTTGGGAACATCTGCAATAACCGCAAGTCCCCCTACCATATCACC
>NZ_JBMFQK010000006.1:0-96033 GCF_049968615.1 Dictyoglomus sp.
GGGCTGTAGGGTATTTTAGGTATGATACAGAGAAGGAATTAGAATTTCTAAATGAGCTTTATCAGTATTATAGATTATTTGTGAACTTTTTTCTTCCTGTAGTAAAGCTTGTTAAGAAGGAAAGAAGAGGTAGTAAGGTAATAAAGAGTTATGATAAACCAAAGACCCCTTATGAGAGAGTATTGGAATGTGAAGAGATAGAAGAAATAAAAGAGGGATATAGAGAAAGCATGGGGAAAGTTATGGAAGGCTCACAGATACAAGGAAGAGAAGAATGATTTCGTATAGAATTTTAATGAGGCAACGAATACCTATTTCATATAGAAAATTATGTGAGGCAACAAGGATTTATCCCTCTTGGGAGGATTACAAATTTAAACTAAAGAACCTTTATATCACCCATGGTACAGCTTAGCTCCATATAAGATTTTTCACCTGCTCCATAGATATAAGTATCACCCTTTATAATATCCGCCTTCTTTGCAAATGATAAATCACCTAAGGAAACTGTTGCATCAATTTTTCCATCAAAGTTTTCAGGAAGAGCAATCTTTAAATCCCCCATATGACAATTCAATTTGACAAGAGAGGGACTTTTTAAAAGTTTTATCTCAAAATCTCCCATATTAACTCCACCTTGAATTCTGTCTGCCTCTACCTCTAAATTAGCGTCTCCCATCTTTACAAAAATCTCGAGCTCATTACAGATTACTTTTCCTTTCAAATCTCCAGCTGAAACATTAACTTTTACTAATTTCAATTTAGGAATAGCTAAATTAAAATCTCCAGCATGGATTTTTAGCAAATCACCATTAGTAGAAAATACCCCTTCACCTATTACAACCACCTTTGGTTCCTCAGAAAGACTCATATTTACATCTCCTGCCAATACTTCAATATAAAGGGGTCTCTCAAAATCCCAATCAAAGGTCTCATCAACTTTAGTACCTCCTCTTATTCCACTTGCAACCAAGGTAGGTACCATAGAGAACGCAGAAGTAATAGCTTCAGCCACAATACTTCCAATATCTAAAACTCCTATCCCTTTTCTTTTAGTTTCTCTCTTTTCCTCAATAGCTTCAATTAATTTTTCCGCATCTTCAGCGGTAATCTTACCCTCCTCAAGAAGTTTTAATATCTTCTTAATTTCCTCTTCCATATATACTACGCCCCCTTCCAATTTAATAAAATTCTTTTTAATAAAAATATAGCATTAATTTCATTTTTTATCAACATATATTTTATAATTTTAGAAAGAAAATTTTAAATTTTACCATAAGAAAAATTTTTATAACCCTAACTAACCCATGTTAATTAATATAAAACAATGTAACTGCCTAATTTTCATGAATTTTACCTATTTGAAATCTTTAAGTTTTTGTTATATCATTCTAAAGAAAACTCCCAAAGATAAGGAGGTAGAAAAATTTGAGAGAAGATTATTTGGAAAAATTGAGAAAAGAAGAAGTCATAGCCTATTTCTCCATGGAGATTGCTTTAATTAGCGACATCCCCACCTATAGTGGAGGACTGGGAGTTCTTGCGGGAGATACAGTAAGAACTGCAGCAGACCTTAATATACCCTTCATAGCGATAACCCAACTTAGTAGAAAGGGATATTTTAAACAAGAGATAGATAAAGATGGAAATCAAATTGAATACCCAGTAAACTGGGATCCTGAAAAATTTCTCACCAAGCTTCCCTTTAAGACTAATGTGGAGATAGAAGGGAGAAATGTCTCTATTCAACCTTGGGTTTATTATTGGACTTCCCTACATGGACATACAGTACCTGTAATTTTTCTCGATACTAATCTTCCTGAAAACTCTGAAGAAGATAAAAATATAACCGATGTCCTTTATGGGGGAGATTTAGCCCATAGGCTAAAACAAGAGATAATCTTAGGTATTGGAGGGGCAAAGGTAATAAAACAATTGGGCCTTAGAGTAAGAAAGTATCATTTAAATGAGGGACATTCTTCTTTATTAACCTTAGAACTACTCAAAGATGAACTTTCTTCAGGGAAGAGTTTAGAAGAAGCAGAAAAAAATGTGAAAGAAAAATGTGTATTTACCACCCATACTCCTGTAGAAGCTGGACACGATAAGTTTCCTTATGATATGGTAACAAAAATAATGGGAAACTACATTTCCATAGATATTATTAAGAAATTCGCAGGAAATGATATTCTTAACATGACCCTTCTTGCCCTAAATCTTTCTGGATATGTTAATGGTGTGGCCAAAAGGCATCAGGAAATCTCTCTCCAAATGTTTCCTGGACATAGAATTCATGCCATTACCAATGGAGTTCACTCTTTTACCTGGACTTCTCCAAGTTTTAGAAAACTTTTCGACAAATACATCCCAGGATGGGCCACCGAACCAGAGCTTTTATCAAGAGCTCAATTCATTCCCAATGAAGAGATATGGAATGCTCACATGGAAGCAAAAAGAGATCTGATAAAATTAATTTCCAATGAGACAGGAGTTCAATTTGATGAGAATGTACTTACTATCGGCTTTGCAAGAAGAGCTACTGCCTATAAAAGACCTCATTTACTTTTTTCTGATATCAACAGACTTAAGAAAGTAAAAAGAAAAGGACCAATTCAAATTGTCTACGCTGGAAAAGCTCACCCCAAAGATATTGAGGGGAAGAAACTTATAAAGGAGATTTATGAATATATAAAAGCTCTTGAGAATAATATAAAGATCGTTTATTTACAAGACTATAATTTAGATATGGCAAAAAAGATCATAGCAGGTGTAGATGTATGGCTAAATACTCCCCAAAGACCTCTTGAGGCTTCGGGCACTAGTGGTATGAAAGCAGCCCACAATGGAGTAATCAACTTTAGTGTCCTTGATGGATGGTGGATAGAGGGACATGTGGAAGGGTATACCGGATGGTCCATTGGACCTTCTCCCTTTGAGGAAAAAAGTATCGAAAACCATGTTCAAGAAGAAATAGACGATCTATATAACAAACTTGAATATATAATTATCCCTACCTATTATCACCATAGAGACGAATGGATAGAAATAATGAAAAACTCAATATCTAACCTTGCATCTTACTTTAATACTCATAGAATGATGAAAAGATATATTACTGAGGCATATTTTAAAATAGGATAAAGGGGAGGTTTTTTTTGCCCTCCCCTCTAATTTTTTTAAACCCCTGATAAAGATCCTGAAAGTAATCCTCTCATGAAATATTTTCCAAGAAAGATATACACTAAAAGAGGAGGAAGAGCAGTTATTAAAGCTCCAGCCATTTGAATATTCCACTCTACAAAATAACTTCCAGCAAGATTATTAAGAGCTACAGTTACAGGCTGAACTGAAGGATTAGGGGCTACCACAAGTCCGAAAAGAAAATCATTCCATATGGAAGTAAACTGCCAAATCATAACAACAGCAAAAGCAGGCATAGAAACAGGTAAAACTATTCTTCTATATATTCCTAAGAAATCAGCACCGTCAATTTTAGCTGCCTCGATAAGTTCTGTGGGAATTGTAGAGTAATAATTCCTAAAAATAAGAGTAGTTATAGGTATACCATAAACTACATGAACAAAAATCAATCCATAAATAGTACTATAAAGTTTCATTCTTTGTAGTACTTGAACCAGAGGTATTAAAATACTTTGATAAGGAATAAACATACCAAAAAGAAGAAGAGGAAATATAATATTAGCCCCCTGAAATTTCCACTTAGTAAGAACATATCCATTCATGGAACCAAGAAGAGCTGATATTATTGTAGCAGGAATAACTAAATACAAGCTATTAAGAAAGTTTTGAGAAAGCCCCCTAAGTCCCTTTTTGCTATCTCCAAACCATGCCTTAACAAAACTCTCAAAACTTATTGTTTTGGGTGGATTCCACATTCTTTTGAGATCTACTTCTGCAAAACTTTTCATGCTTGTGATAAGAAGAACATAAACTGGAGTAAGGTAGAAAATCGCAAATAAGATAAGCACTAAATAAATTAAAACTCTACTTAATTTCATTATCTCTTGACCTCCGACCTTAAGCTATATCTCAAATATGGAACAATCAAAACTCCAACCATCACAAGAAGAATTATAGCTATGCTTGCTCCTTGAGCAAAATGGTTTCCCCTAAATGTAGTATCATACATGAATAGGGCAGGCACATCACAAGAAAAACCTGCTCCTGCTCCTGTCATTGCAACCACAAGATCAAATATCTTCAAAGATATATGTCCCAAAATGATTACAGCTCCTAAAGTAATAGGTCTTAAAAGAGGTAAAACAATATACCTATATACCTGCCATAAATTTGCTCCATCTACTTGTGCTGCCTCAAAAAGCTCATAGGGTATACTTCTTATTCCTGCAAGATACATCGCCATAACATAACCTGACATCTGCCAAACAGCAGCAATAACCACAGCTTTTATCCCAATTTTGGGATCTGTGTACCATCCACTTTTTAAAAAAGAAAGTCCTATCTTATCCAGAAGTTGATTCAATCCAACAGGGTTTCCTGCTGTACCGGGATTAAGTATCCATCTCCAAACTACACCCGTTACTACAAAAGAAATAGCCATTGGAAATAAATAAATGTTTCTAAATAAATTTTCTCCTCTTATCCTTTGATCAAGAAAGATAGCCAATAAAAAACCAATAATCAAAGAGGCCAATAAGAATAAAGTTGTAAAGACTAAAGTATTTCTCATTGAAATCTGAAACCTTAAATTTTGGAAAAGTTCCAAATAATTTCTAAATCCGACCAGGTTATAACTTGGAAAAATATCATTCCAGTCAGTTAGAGAAATAAATCCTGTCCATCCAATAAATATATAAACAAATATGATTACAAGGATTAGTGAAGGAAGTATGAAAAGAAAGGATAAAATTTTATCTTTTTGCAAAGAAGATCCCTCCTAAAAAATTAATTAAAAAAGGGAGAGGGCTTTATTCCCTCTCCCAAAGAAAATTTTTACTGTTTTACACCATTTTTAATAGCAACATTCACAAGTGCTTTCTGGGTTGTCTTCACATCTGGTCTCACCACAAACAGAGAGATTACATCTTTAAATTCGGTTACCCAGCCTTCAGAAGCTGCAGCTCCATGCATTACACTTGGTACAATCTTATGTTTCAACCAGTCCTCCATACAAGATCTTTGATAAGGTGGAAACTTTGATTTGTCTACATCAGTTCTTGCAGGAATTGATCCCTTCTTAAGATTGAATGCTTCTTGCCCCTCCTTAGAACCTAATACCTTTAAGAAGGCTATCACATTATCTCTATTTTTCGCCCCCTTAGGAAGTCCAAAACTATCAGAAAGAGCGTCAAAAATACCAGCATTACCAGGTGCAAGGACCCAGCCAAAATCATTAAAACCCTTAGCGTAGAAGTATCCTACTGCCCAATCCCCCATGATAGTCATAGCAGCACTACCATCTACAATTAAAGCACAAGCCTCATCCCATGTCCT
This sequence comes from Dictyoglomus sp., assembly GCF_049968615.1. NCBI lineage: Bacteria > Pseudomonadati > Dictyoglomota > Dictyoglomia > Dictyoglomales > Dictyoglomaceae > Dictyoglomus > Dictyoglomus sp. The sequence continues at coordinate 5,476 of NZ_JBMFQK010000006.1, forward strand.
TGCTGAATGATCTGAATTCACATAAGTTAGCATTTTCTTGAAAGTCTCAAGAGCATCAGTAACTCTTGGATCTGACCACTTAGTCTTACCATCCCAAAGTCCTTTATAACCTTCAGCCCCAAGTTTTCCAATAAGCACTGTCTCAAATACATGAGCTGCTTCCCAACCATCCTTAGTTCCAAGGGCAAAGGGAGTTATACCTTTTGACTTTAGTGCATCTGCTACTTTAAAGAAATCCTCAAAAGTTTTAGGAGGAGTTAAATTGTTTTCTTCAAATATTTTCTTATTATACCAAAGCACGTTTGCCCTATGAATATTTACAGGAACAGACCAATAATCACCTTTGTAAGATACAATATCAAGAATTCCCTTTGGCATTACCTTTGCCCAACCCTCTTGTTTATACAAGAAGGTTATAGGTTCCATGAAACCTGTTTTTACCCATGTATCAATCAACTCGTGTCCTGCATGTACTTGGAAAGTATCAGGCGGATCTCCACCAAGCATTCTAGTCTTTAACACTGCTTTAGCATTAGCACCAGCCCCTCCTGCGACAGTAGCATTAATTATTTCTACATTTGGATATTTTTTGTGGAATATATCAATTAAAGCTTGTAAGCCCTCTGCTTCTCCCCCTGCAGTCCACCAACTAAAGATCTCTAATTTACCTTTAAGTTGAGCCATAGAGGAAACTGAAAGTAAGAGAATAGAAATTAACAAAATCATTATAATTTTGCGAAACATTTCAAACCCCCCTTTGAGTATGATTTTTAAAGAAACTTAAGAAGAACAAAAATCTAATTTAAAATTTCACCTCCTTCCTTAAAAGTTTAAACTACAAATCTTATACTGTTGAAAGCACAGGGCCCTCAAATATGTCCCAGAATGCCCATATACCTGCTCCAACAAGCTCAGCAGGATAATCCAAAAAAGATGTCAATTCAATTCTTACCTTTCCAGCATCAGAGGTTATACTTTTTTCCTCAACAATCTTCTTAACTTCTTGTCTTATAAACTCCCATACATCCTTAGTATCTTTTTTAATAAGAGGCCCACCAAGAATTATTACATCTGGATTAAGCCCATTTATAATGTTTATTAAACCTACAGTTAATTCATCTACATACTTTTTAAGGGCTTTCTCATCAGCTATCTCTGCAGTCTCCTTTTCCAGATCAAAACCTGCCTTTTCTGCAATATCGCCTCCTAAGGATGCGTACCTTTCCCAACAACCTAAATTCCCACACTTACACTTAATACCATCTTTCATAATGGTCATATGTCCGAATTCACCTGCAGTATTATATCTTCCTCTATACAGTTTTCCATCAAGAATTAATCCTGTTCCTATTCCTTCCCCTACATAAACGTATACAATATTTAGATCGTTATACTCTATTTTAGTTCCTAGCATTCCCTCTGCAACAACAGCCATATTTGCTTCGTTATCCATCTTCACAGGAATCTCTACAGAAAAAGCCCTTCTCATCCTTTCTGCTATCATATCTCCAAGGGGTAAGTTTTTCCAATTTAAGTTGGGTGCAACTACTACATTCTTAAAAGTATTATCCACTATTCCCGGTATTCCTATACCAACTGCATGGGTTTTTTCAAGACCTTCAGGAAAAAGCATTTGGGTGGCTTTTTCAAGTTCATCAAGAAAATCTTGAGGATTCTTAGGAGTAAGAAAACTTTTTATCTCTTTTATATTCATAGCAAAGTCAATTTTTGATAAATAGGTATAGGTAACTCCAACTTTTATAGCAAGAGCATTTCTATACTCAGGATTTAAACCAAGAACTATTGCTTTTCTACCAATTTTTTTCTCACTTGAAGGTTCTATTTCTATAATCATACCTTCATCTATGAGATTGTTAACAAGCCTTGTAACTGTACTTTTACTTAAATTGAATCTTTTGGCTATCTCAGTACGAGAAATATTTCTACAACGCAAAAAAGCATTTAGTATTATGGTTTTATTAACTTCTCTTTGCTGGCTTGCTCTTCCCCCTCTCCCTGTCCTAATAAAAACCATGTTTATTAATCATCCTCCTATTAGTTTCTACTTGAAAATAAAGTATATTTTATTAAACAACTTTTAATTTTTTTTGTCAATAGATAGAATTATAGTGTAACTAAAATTAACTTTCAAAGGAGGATAAAAATGTTTAGCTGGCTTAAAAAACTATTTTCCAGTTCTCCTTCACAAATTTCATCAAGTTCTTTTATAGTTAGTGTAAAATGTAAAAGATGCGGAGAAATCATTGATGTAAGAGTAAGACCTAAGGAAGAAGCAAATCCCGAATTTGGAGACATGGATCAAATAATAAAATATGAACTTTTTAAAGATGTTCTTGGCACAAAATGTCCTAACCTTATGAGGCTTCATATTGAATTTTCCCCTTCTTGGAGTATAATCTCAAAAGAAATAGAAAATGGGGAAATTATTGAAATTAAAAAATAAATAAAGAGGAAAGATAATGGAATATAGAAAACTTGGGAAAGCTGGAGTTAAGTTAAGTGTTTTAGGACTTGGAGCGTGGCTCACCTTTGGAGAAAAAGTAGACTATGATGTAACTAAAGAGTGCATTGCTACTGCTATAGAAAGTGGAGTAAATTTTATAGACCTTGCTGACGTATACGCTCGAGGAGAAGCAGAAAGGGTAGTAGGCAAAGTCATAAAAGATCTTGGAATTAGAAGACAAGATCTTGTCATATCCAGCAAAGTTTATTGGCCCATGAGTGAGAATGTAAATGACAGAGGACTTTCAAGAAAACACATAATGGAATCCATTGATGGTTCATTAAAAAGGTTAGGCGTAGATTACTTGGATATTTATTTTTGCCACCGTTATGATCCAGAAACTCCTATAGATGAAGTGGTAAGAGCTATGGACGACTTAGTGCATCAAGGAAAGATTCTTTACTGGGGAACCAGCGTGTGGAGTGCAGCCCAGATTGAAAATGCTATTGGAACAGCAATAAAATACAATGCTTATCCTCCTCAGGTAGAACAACCAAGATACAACATGTTGGATAGACATATTGAGCCAGAAATAATACCCACATGTGCTAAACATGGAATTGGAATTACAGTTTTTTCTCCACTGGCTCAAGGTATCCTTACAGGGAAATACAACAATGGGATTCCTGCAGGAAGTAGAGCATCCTGGAGTGATTGGCTTAAAAATGAGCTTACTGAAGAGAATATAGAAAAAGTGAGAAAACTTACCAATATCGCAAAAGAGCTTGGAATAACCATGTCTCAACTTGCTCTTGCGTGGATCTTAAGAAAGCCAGAGATAACTTCAGCAATTGTAGGTGCCTCAAAACCTGATCAATTAAAAGAGACTCTTAAGGCTGGAGATATTAAACTTACAGAAGATGTTCTTGAAGAGATTGAAAAGATACTTGCTAACGCTCCTAAGTAAAAGATGAGGTTAAAGTTAAGTTTTGATTTATTAACCTTAGAGCTCTTTTATGAAGAGACAAAAGATCTTATTTTAAACTCCATCGTAGAGAAAATATATCAAATAGGAAATACGGATATATTTTTAGAATTATTTTCTCCTAATCATGGAAGATTCAAACTTATTCTCTCAGTACACCCTCAACTTTATAGGATTCAAATAACAAAAAAAGAATTTCCATATCCTGTCCGTCCCCCTTCTTTCCTCATGCTTCTGAGAAAGCATTTAGAAGGGGGACGCATAATAAACTACTCTTTAGTACCACAAGAGAGAATTGTAGAATTTAAAATAAAAAGATTTCCTGAGGAAGATAAAAAACTCATATTAGAACTAATGGGAAAATACAGTAATCTCATCCTTTTAAACGAGAACCATATTATTATAGATGCTATAAAACATATAAGTAGCGAAGTAAGTAGATTTAGGGAGATATTACCTGGAATTTCCTATATATACCCACCTAAAACCCAAAAGATTTCAATCCTTGATCTTAATGAAGAGAGACTGGATGAAATTTTAAATAAAGAGACATCCCTTAAAGATGTACTTTTAAAAGAAGTAGCCTATATGAATCCTCAATTGGTGAATGATCTTCTTGGGGAAAAAGATAAAGAAAAGATCAAGAAAAGAATATTAGAAATAAGGGAAAAAATTATAAAAAAAGAATTGACCCCAATAGTATATTTTCATGAAGATGAACCCATTACCTTTAGCTTGTTTCCCTTGAAAGAATATGAAACCTTTGAGAAGAAAGAATTTGATAAAATTTATAAAGCTATTGATTTTGTCTATTCCTATGCCTTTGATAAAACCCTTTTTGAACAAAGACAAAGAAGGCTCTTGGAGCTAGTAAAGGAGAATATCAGAAAAGTGGCTGATAAAATAAAAGAATTTGATGAGCAGATAAAAGAAGGAGAAGATGCAGAAAAATTAAGAATTAAAGGAGAAATTCTTCTTTTCCATAAAGATGAGATCAAAAAAGGAGTTGGAAAAATAATACTTCCTAATCCCTATAATTTTGAGGAGATTGTAGAAATAGAGCTTGATCCAAGTCTTTCAGCCTTCGAAAATGCCCAAAAATACTTTAAAAGGTATAAAAAATTAAAGAGAGGAATAAATATTTTAAAAGAACAAAGACAGAAATTAGAAGACGAACTTTATTATTTAAACTCTTTAGAATTTTCTATAGAGAATGCCAAGACCTTTCCAGAGTTAAGAGAGATAGAAGAGGAATTGGAAAAGGGAGGATATATAAGAGAACCAAAGGAAATAATATACAAACGCGAAAAAAGACCAGAACTTCTTAAATTTTTGAGTTCCGATGGTTTTGAAATATATGTAGGAAAAAACAATAAACAAAATGAAACTCTAACCTTCCAAATTGCAAAACCAGAAGATTTATGGCTCCATGCAAGAGGAATTCCAGGAGCTCATGTGATAATAAAGACCAACAATGAGGAAGTTCCTGAAAATACCATTTATGAAGCCGGTTCTCTTGCAGCCTATTTTAGTAAGGGTAGATATTCAATTTATGTTCCAGTAGATTACACGAAAAGAAAATATGTAAATAAACCTAAAGGCTCAAAACCAGGATTTGTAATATACAAAAACGAAAAAACCATATTTACGAAACCAGAAGATGCTCTACCTCTTCTCTCTCAAAAGAGTTAAAACCTTCTTAAATTCCTCAGGAAGATCAATCTCAAACTCCATAGGTATACCCTTGGTTGGATGTATAAATGAGACTTTTTTAGCATGCAAAAGTTGCCCTTTTACCCCAAACTTCTTATCTATCCTTCCATAAACCTCATCACCTACTATAGGAAACCCTAAATGAGATATATGAACTCTTATCTGATGAGTTCTTCCCGTTTCAAGATCTGCAGAAATTAAGGTATAGCCTTTAAATCTCTCTAAGACTTTAAAATTGGTGATCGCTATCTTTCCATAAGGCACAATAGCCATTTTCTTTCTATTTATAGGATGCCTTCCTATAGGAGCCTCAATCCTTTTTTCCTCCCAAGGAATTTCCCCCTCACATAAAGCCCAATAAGTTCGCCTTAAAGTTCTGTTTTTAAGCTGTTCTGAAAGCTTTTGGTGAGAGAGATCATTTTTAGCAATTATTAAAAGACCTGTGGTATCTTTATCAAGCCTATGTATGATTCCTGGTCTTAGCTCCCCTCCAATTCCAGAAAGATCTTTTACCCTATAAAGAAGAGCATTCACAAGGGTATCATTATAATGACCATGAGCCGGATGAACCACCATACCTTTAGGCTTATTAATTATCACCATATCTTCATCTTCATATACTATCTCAATAGGAATATCCTGAGGTTTAACTTCGGTCTCTACAGGAGGAGGAATAATAACTTCAATTCTATCCCCAAGTTTTACTTTATAACTATTTTTTATAGGTTTTTCATTTACTTTAATCAGTTCTTTCTCTATGAGATCTTGAATTTGAGAACGAGAAAGGGGAACTTTTTTAGAAAGGTATTTGTCTATTCTTTCACTCTCACCTTCTACATAGATCTCATATCTTTGTTTTTCCATGGGATCTTATATTCTTCTCTTTAATTCCCAAACATCTTTGATTATTACTTGATTTCTTTCAATAGAAAGAATTCCATCTTCTTCGAAACTTTTTAATATCCTCGTAGTAGTTTCCCTTGATACCCCAATCAGATTTCCCAGCTCTTGCCTTGTAAATTCAAGATCAATTAGAATTTCATTATTAATCTTCTTACCCCTCTCTTGAGCAATATCAATAAGTAGCCTTGCTACTTTACCCGGCGCATCCAAGAACATAAGGGTTTCTATCTGCCTATTTGCTTTTCTAAGTCTCAAAGATAAAGTCTTTAAAATCTTTAAAGCAAGTTCCGGATGTTTATAAAGAAGAATTAAGAAGTCATTTCTCTCTATAATGATTACCCTTGTTTCTTCCAAAGCTACCACTGTGGCAGATCTGGGCTCCCCATCAAGAAGAGACATTTCCCCAAAAAATTCCGTAGGATATAAAATAGAAAGAATACCTTCTTTCCCCTCTTCTGTTTCAATAATAACCTTAACTCTCCCTGAACATATAAGAAAGAAAAAGTTTCCTAAATCACCTTTTTGAAAAATAACCGCATCCTTAGGATAAGTCTTCTCCTTAGATATAACTAAAAGCTTTTCTAATTCTTCATCGGAAAAATCTTCAAAGAGAGGGACATTTTTCAAAAACTTTTTTACTTCCATTTTTTCTCTCCTTTTTGACATGGTCTCCAATCAAGATTATAACCTAACCATGAAAAATACAGCAATAAAAATTTTAATTGTAATAAAAAATCTCATTTGATAAAATTATTTTTGTCTCAAATTAAAAACTTTTGGAGATTTGTATTATGGATGACATAAAAAGCATTTGGGAAGAGGCTCTTTCTTATCTTTCCTTAGAGATTAGCAGACCTGGGTTTGAAACATGGATAAAAACCCTCAAACCTCTCACCCTTGAGGGTAGCAAAATAGTTCTACAAACTCCAAATAAATTTTCAAAAGACTGGTTAGAAGAATATTACCTTCCTCTTATAGAAGAGGTAATAAGAAAGGTAACCCAGAAGGATTTTAAAGTAGAGATCCTTGCCGAAGAAAAAGAAGAGAATATTCCTGAGGATAAGAAAGTAGAATATCTTTCTACCTCTTATAACAATTTAAATCCTAAATATACCTTTGATACTTTTGTAGTAGGAGATAGCAATAGATTCGCTCACGCAGCTGCATTAGCGGTGAGCCAAAACCCTGGTAAAGCCTACAATCCCCTCCTTATATATGGAGGAGTAGGATTAGGTAAAACCCACCTTATTCATGCTATTGGTCACTCTATTCAAGAAAAATACCCGAAGGCAAGAGTAGTTTACGCCTCTATGGAAAAATTTACTGTGGAACTTATTGACGCCATAAAAGAAGATGGTATGACAAAATTTAGAAATAGATATAGAAATATTGATGTACTCTTAATAGATGATATCCAATTTTTGGCAGGAAAAGAAAGAACACAAGAAGAATTCTTCTATACTTTTAATGCTCTCTATGAAGCTGGAAAACAAATTGTACTCACCAGTGATAGGGTTCCAAAGGAAATTCCAACCTTAGAAGATAGATTAAGATCTCGCTTTGAGTGGGGATTAATTGCAGATATTCAACCTCCAGATCTTGAAACCCGAATAGCCATACTAAAGAAGAAAGCCGAAGCTGAAAAAGCAAAAGTACCTGATGAGGTTATTGAGTTTATAGCCTCTCAAATCCAATCTAATATTCGTGAATTAGAGGGAGCTTTAATAAGAACCATAGCCTTTGCCTCTTTAAACAATATGCCTATAAATCTTGAACTTGCAAAAACCGTTCTTAAAGATATAATTCAACCTCAGATAAAGAATATAACTATCCAAAATATACTTCAAGCTGTGGCTGAATACTTTAATATTACTGTTGAACAGTTAAAAGGTAAGGGAAGATCTCAAGAAATAGCTGTTCCAAGACAAATAGCCATGTACCTTGCAAGAACTTTAACTGACCTCTCCCTCCCTAAAATTGGAGAAGAATTAGGAGGAAGAGATCACACCACAGTACTTCACGCCTATGAGAAGATCCAGGAACTTTATCAAACAGATCTTTCCATTAAAAAGGCTATACAAGATATACAAAATCGATTAAGAAACTCTAACTCTAATTCTTAAGTTTATTTTTTCCTTAAATATTTGAAAAGCTCAGAGTCAGGAGTAATTATCAACACATTACCAGGAAGAGTGCTCTTGTAAAGCTCTAAGGTTTTAAGAAACTGATAAAATTCGGGATCTGAAGATAGAGCAGTTTGAAGTATTTTGCTTGCTTCTGCTTCACCCTTCCCCTTTAACTCCTGAGCCTTTCTATATGCCTCTGAAAGAATAATTACTCTCTTCTTTTCTGCCTCCGACTTTATTCTCTGAGCCTCCCTTTGCCCCTCTGCTCTATAAAGAGCAGCCTGTCTTTGTCTTTCTGCTGTCATGGAATCATATATCTTTTTGAGATTTTCCGCAGGAACACTCACCCTTTTCATTCTAACGGTACTTATTTCAATACCAAGTTCCTTTGCTTTTTCCCTTGATGATATTGTTATCTCTTCAAATACCTCTTCCCTTTTCTTAGAAACTATATCATCAAAGTCATACTGCCCTACCACTCTTCTCATCTCACTATAGATAATATCATCAAGCCTCGCCTGAGCTCCCAGTTCATTTCTTACTGTCTTTAAAAACAATATGGGATCATAAATTTTAAAAAGAGCAAAAGAATCCAAAATCATAGACTTTTTATCCTTCGTAACCACTATGGTAGGCTCTGAATCATATTGCAGAATTCTTTTCTCAAAAAATATTACTTCCTGTACAAAGGGCTTTTTAAAATAAAGACCAGGCTCTTTTACCACCCTTACTGGCTTTCCAAATTCAAGGACCACAGCCTGATTTGTTACATCAACTATAAAGATGGAAAAAATCAAGATAAATAAAATAATAAAGAGAATTACACCTAAATAAACATACTTCATTTTTTATCCCCCTCTTGAAGAGTTATGGTACTTGTGAAAAGCTCTGATGGAAAACTATATATTTTCATAGATCCCTTGGGATCATCAATTATAATAATCTTAGTTTTTGGAAGCACCATCTCCATAGCCTCTAAATAAAGCTTTGTCCTTATAAGAGATGGAGAGTTTTTATATCTTTCAAGTAGTGCTTTAAATCTTTGAGCATCGCCTTTTGCTCTCTCTATTTGTTGGTCCATATAAGCCTCTGCTTCGGCAATAATTTTTGCCGCTTGACCTTCTGCTTCGGGAACAATCTGGTTGTAATATGCCTGAGCTTCAAGAATAAGTTTATCCTTTTCTGATTTTGCATTTATTACATCTTGAAATGCTGGTTGGACAGGCTCTGGGGGAACTACGTCTTGAAGTTGAACATTCACAATCTTAACACCAAAATTGTTATTATTCAATAAATTTTGCAAAAGAGTTTTTACATTATTCTGAATTTCTTCCTTAGAAACTGTTAAAATCTCGTCAAATTCATACCCTCCAACGATTTGCCTCATAGAAGCCTGAGCAAGGTCACGAAGAAGTTTCTCTTCTCCCTTCACATTACTAAGATAAGATACAGCATCAGTTATCTGGTATTGAACCACAAAATCTAAATCCACAATTTTACCATCCTTGGTCAAAAGAAGAGATTCCTCTTTCACATCTCTATATTGAGGAGGAGGTCCCAAGGTTATAGTGCGAAAACCAATTTCAAGTCTCCTTATTGCTGAAACATCTATTTTAATAACCTGATCTATTAAGGGAATCTTCCAATGAATACCGGGATCATACATACCAATAATCTTCCCAAATCTCTTTACTATTCCTACCTCCGCAGGTCCCACAAAATAAAAGCTTGAAAAAACCAAAACCAATAAGATAACTACAATAATGATAGTAAAAATTGTTTTTATGGATAAATTATTTTTGGGAAATTGGAAATCAGGAAAATTTTGCATAAAATCCCTCCTATCTTTTAATGAAATAGGATAAAATCTTTAAAATCAAAAGTACTACAGAAACAAACTGAGACATTTTATAATCAAGCTCAAATTCATTTTGTTTCTTTAAATCTTCTTCTCCCTTTTTTAAAAGAAGATCAATCTTTTCTTCAAGCTCCTTAGGAAGATTTTCTCTACTTTCTTTGTTAAAACTCTCTTTTCTACTCCTTTGATATGCCTTATACTTTCTCAAGGAATCTAAGGGAAGCCACATCCCAAAACATTGCTCACAGTAATAAATAACTATATCCTTAGGTATAAGAGGATCTTTTAATAACATTAGTGGACTTTTGTCGTTAGGGCATATAGAGGGTTGGCATAAAGACTTTATACTTTTTTCAATGGAAAATTTTTCCACCTCTTCAGCTTTCATAGAATAGAGTTCATACTTATCAAACCATATTCCACCACAATGTTCGCATTGATCTACTTCTATGTATCTTACATAGTGGGCAAGAACTTTTTTTTAGGAATTAATATGTTTCCGCCACAAGGACAAATCTTCATTTTTAATTTATAAAGGGGAGAGAAAATTCTCTCCCCTAATTTTCTATTTTCCTTCCACAACTATTTCCTTTAATCTAACATTATTTAATGCATCTTGCAATATTCTGAGAGTAATGATGTTTTCTTTACTTGGGTCAAAATAATCCTTTATATTCCATTTAACAATAACATAATCCTTATCTTCAAATCCCATAGGAAGGGTTATAGGTTTTCCATTTACAAGCACTATAAGAATGGGATCTAAAATGGATTTTTTCTTTTCATCTTTTTCAAAGAATAGGTTTATACTCAGTATTATATCCTTAAAATTGAAAGGAGCAGGAACTTTCACTTCAAAAACTCCAGAAGGTTTCATTACAAGGGCATATTCTTTGCCTTCTTTGTCCATAAATACATTTTCAGCTCTTAAAACTATTAAGTTACCATCATATCCACCCTTTGTAAAGTTGAGGTAATAAGTCTTAGTCACCACAACGGGAACAAGAGTAAACATATAACTTACCTTGTCCCTTGGTTTTACTACAATTTCCGTATTAAGATCATTATACCCCTCTAAGGAGAGAGTTAATGTATATCTACCTTCTCTTAAATATAAAGTGATGGGAGTTGTACCTTGATATTTTCCATCAACATAAACTCTTGCTCCCCTTGGCTGAGAGTCTACATTGACTTCAGAAGATATAGGCTTAAGGGTAACATTTAATTGTTTTACATCTCCAGGATTAAGATAAACCGTCTCTGAGTAATCTTCATAGCCCGAAAGAGTAACCCTTACAGAGTAGGAGCCAGAAGAAAGATCCGTTATGGATAAGGGAGTTTTACCTTTATATACTCCATTAATATATACATCCGCGAAGGATGGTGTTGAGAAGATATTTAAGGTAGCAGAAAGAGGTACTAAAGTAAAATTATAGTTTGAAACTTGTCCAGAATAGACATCTACAAATTCTATATAATCTTTATACCCACTTAGTCTTAGCTGTAGTTGATATCTACCTGGATTAAGGTTATTGATTACAATAGGGGTTTTCCCTCTATAGACTCCATTAAGATAGACATCAGCACCTTGAGGCACTGAATTCACATTTAAAGAGCCATAGAGCGGAACTAAAGAGTAGGAGAGATATGTAGTTCTATTTGGCTCTACTTTTATAGTTTCTATTCTCTCTTGATAACCTGAATATACAATTCTCAGCTGATAGGTCTTTGCAGGAATATTATATAAAATTAAAGGAGTTAATCCCCTATAAGTTCCATCAAGATATACCGATGCACCTCTTGGTTCTGTCTCTATTCTCAAATTTCCATAAGCAGGTTGCAAATTAAAAGTATATTCTCTATCTCTTCCCTCTTGAACTACTATATTGGTGGAATAATCTAAATATCCTTCTTTCTTTAAAGTTACCCTGTAATTCCCTGGAAGTAACATTAAGGTTAATGGAGTTGTACCTTGATACTCATCATTTAAGTATACCTGTGCTCCCGAAGGATTAGAGTAAATATTAATCTTTGATCTTACTTGAGCTTCCTGAACATAAAAATAGGTTACACTCTGGGCCCAGGTTTTACCCTCTTCTTTCCTCAAGGTTTTCTGCAAATTTTCAAGAGCCGTTTCTACTTTTTTTTCTATAACACTTCCTGGAGCCATACTTTCAAATCTTTTACCAGGAAATATTTCAAGTGGTTTCTTAGTAATTATCCCTACTACATACTCTTTTCCAAAAGGTGGAGTTACTTTAAAGCTGTAAGTGGGTTTATCTGGAAAAGTATAAGTTTTATCCTTTTTGATGAAATTATCCTTAGAATAAGAATTTGGGAATATTAACTTAAATTGCCCATCAGGAGTTATGTCAAATAGGTATAAATAAACATCATCGTTTGCCTTTACATAAATTATTAAATTCTCTCCCACTTTATATACGCTTCCCTCGGGTTTATTCAACCAAAGATCTAAATTTAAAACAGGTTGAGGATTAGGAACTATAATTATTTTCTCCCATTCTCTCTCGGGTTGAATCTGTATCTTTTCTTGTGCAGCCCCCCCACTTAACATTATTAAAACAAAAACAAGGACAAACAAAGAAAGCAATCTTCTCATAAAAAATCCCTCCCTTAATATGTTCTCACTACAGGAAATTATAGCAGTAAAAGGAATATAAAAAAGTGATAAAAGTCACATAAATAAAGACTAATAATTATTTATCCCTGCCTCTTTTTTTCTCTTTTTCTCTTCATACATCATTTTATCTGCCATCTGCAAGAGCTCCTCTATACTACAAGGAGACTCAGGATTATAAAAAACTGTACCAATGCTCAAAGAAAGTTTATAAGCTTTATCCTTCCTTTGATTCGATATTTCAACCTTATGTCTTAACCTATTTAAAATCTCATCTTTATCCTCTTCCTTCTCTACGACTCCAAGAATAACAAATTCATCTCCTCCAATTCTTGCTATCAAATCATTCTCTCTAAAAGTTTTTTTCAGTATATCTGCAGTCTCTTTCAGAGCCAAATCCCCAATATTATGACCTAAATTATCATTTATCCATTTCATGTTATCAAGATCTATAAAGATTAGAATTAAGTTCTTTTTTAATCTTCTTGCAAGGCCCATGGTATGTTCAGCAAGAGTAATAAAACCACGCCTATTATAGAGTCCTGTTAAAGGATCAGTATTAGAGATCTTCTTCAATTCTTCTTCTAACTGCTTTCTATAAGTAATATCTAAAACGGTACCAAGAATAGCAGGCTTTCCTCTATAAGTAGTATTCACAGCACAAAGTTCAAAATATACTGTATTACCATCTATCTTTCTTATGCCTTTAAACTCATCAATCACATAATCAAGTTTTCTCTCTCTAAGTACACGTATTCGGTGTAAAAACTTTCCTTTATCCTCTTCTGCAATGATCTTTAAAAAGTCCGTAATGTCATTTAACTCAAAGGGATATCCAAGAATTTCTACAAGTTGAGGGTTTATATAGACCATCTTGTTTTCTTGAGAAATAAAAACTCCTATTAAAGATTGCTCAGCAAGTAATCTATAGCGGTCTTCTAATTCTTTATAATTTTCCCATAATATGTTCTCAAAAATTATTCCCGATAGATAACTGGAAAATCCCTCAAGATAAGATATTAGTCTATCGTCAAGAGGATCTCTTTCCTTAAATTCCAAAAGCAGTACTCCAAATAAGGAATTACTTTTCTTAAGAGGAATAGCAATAGCAGAAAGAGTCCTAAGGGTTACACTTCTTACTGTAGTTTTACGCATATCTGGGTAATATAGGATCTTTCCCTTATTTATCACATGATAAAAGGGATATCTTTCATCGTCCTTTTTTAATTCTGCTTCTATAGGTTCTGAATAGTGTCTTATTTTTAGATCTCCATTATCCACAAGAGCAATACATCCAAATTTTGCCTTAAAAACCTTTAAAATAGTATTAAATATTTCCTTTTCTAATTCCTTAGTATCCTTTTTATTAAAACCCTTTATTAAATTAAAGATATCTTGAAAAACAACCTCTTCTGTTTTATCAAGAATCTCTGTTATTATTCCTACTACTTTATCATTCATTTTTATAGGAGTAATTTTTACTTCCTCAAAATTCTCATCAAGGACAATCCTCTCTCCGCTCAAAGCTCTTGAATAATAAATAGCCTTATCGTTGAATTGTGGAAGTACCTCAAGTAATGGCTTATTCATAATTTTTTGATCTTTGATTTCAAAAAACTTTTCAAAGCTTTTGTTGTAAAAGATCAACCTTAATTTATCATCAGTGAAAAACACAGGATAATTTACTTCGTTAGAAAACCAAGATAAAAATAAATCCTTTGATTTAATCCATTGAAAAACTTCCATCCCTTCTTTCCCCCTACTACTTTTGCTCTTAAAGCATTAACTTTAATTTACCACAAATATGAAATAAATTTCAAGAACTCTTTTAACTTATTTTTAATATGTTTCCATGATAAAATTTACTTATAATGATAAAAATATGGATGCTTAAAAAGAAAGGAGGATTTTGATGAAGAAAATTTTATACGTGGTGCTTGACGGCTTAGGAGGAACTTCTGATCCGAAGCTCAATGGTAAAACCGAATTAGAAGTCGCAAAAACTCCTAACATGGACCGTTTAGCCCAAAAAGCAAAACTCGGTCTCATGTATCCTATAGGTCCCAATATTGCTCCTGAGTCTGACGCAGCAGTTTTAAGCATTCTTGGTTATGATGTGGATAAATATTACACTGGAAGAGGTCCCTTAGAAGCCCATGGAGCAGATATTGAAGTTAGAGATGGAGATCTTGCTTGGAGGGCCAATTTTGCAACAGTAGACGAAGAAACCTTAAAGATCCTTGATCGAAGAGCAGGAAGAAATTTATCTACAGAAGAGGCAAAAGCCCTTGCAGAGGAGGTAAATCAAAAAGTAAAGCTGGAAGATGCAGAATTTATCTTTAAAGCCACCGTAGGACATAGAGGAGTTCTGGTTATAAGGAGCAAAAAAGGAAAACTTTCTGCCAATGTGGAAAATATAGATCCCGGGTATAAGAGACATGGACCTTATAGTATTGCCATTTCCAATCCTCCATCAGAAGTACAAAAATGTATTCCCCTTGATGATTCTGAAGAAGCAAAAGAGGCTGCAAAACTTACCAATGAGTTCGTAATTAAAGCCTTTGAAGTACTAAAAAATTCTGAAATTAACAAAAAGAGAAAGGCAGAGGGTAAAAAACCTGCAAATATAATTCTATTAAGAGATGCAGGAGATTCTCTTCCTAAGGTCCCAACTCTACAAGAGCTTTATGGGCTTACCTTTGGAAGTATTGTAGAGATGCCTGTAGAAAGAGGAATTGCACTCCTTACTGGAATGAAAGAAGTACCTATAGAAGACGCTACCAATTACAAGCTTTGGGCAGATAAGGTAATCTATGCTTTAGAGCACTATGATGGAGTATATGCCCATTTAAAAGGTCCTGATGTACCTGGACATGATGGGGATTATGATAAAAAGATCAAAAGTATAGAAGATATTGATTCTATTTTCTTTGAAAGTCTCTTACCTAAGCTTGACTTTTCAAAAGTGGTTATAGCTGTAACTGCAGATCATGCTACCCCTTGTATGTTAAAGTCCCACTCCGAAGATCCAGTACCACTAATGATTATTACCAATGGAATTACTCCTGATGGTCTTACCTACTTTGGAGAAAGTGCTTGTAGTAAAGGTAGCATTGGGAAAATTAAAGGAACAGAACTTTTGCCTCTTCTTGTAAAAATAGCAAAAGAATAGATCTAGGGAGGACACTGTCCTCCCTTTTTAATAATTGACCTTCCTTGTCAAGGTTCCTCTTCTTTTTGAAATTTTTTCTGCTAAATTAAAAGAACCTAAGCCTCTTTGCCCCTTGCGAAATAAACCACTAAGAATAAAATCTCCACCATAAAAAGAGGTCTTACAAAACTATATAGTAAAAACCAGTACCACTCAGTCCAATTAGTCCATATCTTCCACCCAAGAACCAAAAGAGAATAAAACCTTCTTACTATTGCCATCTTACGATTAATCTTCCCTCTCTTCTCGCTATGGTCTCAATTCTTTTAGCAAGGTAAAAGGAACCTCCTATGTAAATGCCAGATAAGAAAAGAAGTATAACTGTTTCTAACTCCACTGTTAAAAAAGCAAAAGGTTTACTTCCTAAAATCAAAGTTTGGTCTTAAAGCATCAAGTCCTAAAGTGGTGGGAAGCAAAGAAGATAAAAAGGATATAATAAAAGGAAAAACTTTTACAGGAAAGAAAAACCCAGAAAAAAGATAGATAGGCTCTTGGAGAAGACTTGCAAGATGCCAAGCCTCTCTTCCCGAAAGAAGAAAAACACTAGAAAGCATCATACCAAGACCATAAAGAGCTATCAATGTTATTGAAAAGATAAAAAGAGCTGAAGAAAGATTACTAAAATCTACAGGAATTTTAAAAATCAAAATACCAAGGATGAGAATAGAAATAGCTCTTACTGAAGCGGCTACCATACCGCCAAGGGCCATGCCTATAAGGATACTATTTATGGAACAAGGTGCAATAAAAAAGATAGGAAGATTTCCTGTCATCCTTTCCCAATAAAGTTGAGATGCCATAGACCACAAAATATTAAGCCAATAAGCAATCATGGCTCCACCAAGAATAACAAAGGCATAAGCAAAATCAGGCACATTAAGAGATTTATATATAAATACAAAGGTGCTCACTCCAAGAAGGGGAAGAAGGACATCAAAAGGGATCCAGAAAAGATCCCTTTTGATACCTATTATTCTAACTTGAGCCCTTGCAAGCATTGCTCTAAGGTTCAAAATTAAGCTATTCTTCATCTTCTATCCTTCTTCCTACAATCTTTATAAAAGCCTCCTCTAAGGATGGTTCTTTCCTCCTCAAAAATAGAATTTTTTCTCCTTTTTCATTAATATAAGAAAGAACATTGCTTATTAAATTTTCCTCCCTCAAAGAAAACTTTATACAAATTTTTCCATCGAGAAATCTTTTCTCAATAAGTCTAACTCCTCTTATCTCATTAAGATCTAAATCACCGCTATATGAGACTTCAATCTCATAAACTATATCCTCTTGTACCATAACCTTTAATCCCATGGGCGTATCTAAGGCAAGGATTTTACCCTTATCAATAATAGCTATGCATTTACAAAGCTCTTCTGCTTCTGAAAGGTAATGGGTCGTAAGAATTACTGTCCTATTCCCTTCTTTCACCCATTCTTTCACGTAGTTTCTTATAAATCTTGCGGATTCCACATCAAGCCCTACTGTAGGTTCATCAAGGAAAAGTACCTCAGGATCATTTATTAATCCTCTCATAAGTTGCAATCTCTGTTTCTCGCCTGTAGAAAGGGTATTAAGAAGGCTCTCTGCTCTTTCTTTAAGTCCAAATTCCTTTATATAAAAATCAATTTTTCTTTTTGCTTCCCTTAGATTAAGCCCATAAAGTTGAGAAAAGAAAAAAAGATTCTCTCTTACGGTGAGTATTCCATACCCTGGATTTTCGCCTCCTGAGACGAGATTTATCTTAGACCTTATCTTATTAAATTCCTTTTCTACATCAAAACCAAGAACAAAAGCCTTTCCACTTGTAGGAAGTAAAAGAGTAGTAAGAATCCTTATCAAAGTGGTTTTTCCTGCACCATTCCTACCTAAAATGCCCAATATTTGTCTCTTTGTTATCTGTAAGTTTACATCCTTTAAAGCTTCTATTATCTTTTTCTCTCTCTTATTAAAAAAGCTTCTTGAAAGATCAATACTTAAAAGTTGTAATTTATCCTTAGGGAGGTGAAATAAAATGGCTTCTAAAGAACTCTTAGATCTTTTAAATGATGCCATTGCAAGAGAGCTTCAAGTTTCCATTCAATACATGTGGCAACATGTTCAATGGAAAGGGGCTGAACATTTCGCAGTAAAAGATGAGCTCAAAAAAATTGCTATTCAAGAAATGAAACATGCAGAAAGTATTGCTGAAAGATTATTTTACCTCGGTGGTATACCTACTACAAAACCCTCTCCTATATTTGTAGGAGAAACCTTAAAAGAAATGTTAGAACAAGATGTAAAGGATGAGCAAAATGCTATTGAGCTTTATAAGAAGATTATTCAAAAGGCAAGAGAAGAAGGAGATATTACTACAGCAAAGCTCTTTGAAGATATATTAAAGGACGAAGAGGAGCATCACGACACCTTTACAAGCCTTCTTGAAAAGTAGTCCCTAATTAGAGGGAAAGCCTAAAATAAAGCTTTCCCTCTCTTAAAATTTTTTTCTTTACCCTTTCATGAGCAAGCATTTCTTCACAATCGTTTAATTCAGGTAAATTAATCTCTTTTTTATATTTTCTTTCAAGGGCTTTTTTAATGATATAATCCGCAAGGTGAGGATTTTTTGAAAGAATGGGACCATGTAGATAAGTTCCAATAAGGTTTTTATAAACTAATCCCTCTTTTTCATCTTTTCCATTATTTCCAAATCCTTTCATAACCCTTCCTAAGGGCTCATAATCATGATAAGTTCTTCCCCCATGATTTTCAAAACCCACAATAGTCTTTGTTTTCAAAGGCAAATTGCTCTCTATTAAAATATTGCCTATTAATCTTCCTTTTTCTGCCCTCGTATAAAAATCTAATATGGAAAGCCCCTCAATCTTATTTCCATAGGCATCAAGATAATATCTACCCAAAAGCTGATATCCTCCGCATACTGCAAGGATACAAGCTCCATCTTCAACCATATCTTTTAAAAGACTTCTAAATTTAAAAAGATGAGAATAAAGTATTTCTTGCTCCCTATCGGATCCTCCTCCAAGAAAAATTATATCTGCATCCTCTAAATCTTTCTCATCATCCCTAGTAAAATTTACAATATCTGCTTTTATACCTCTCCACTTTAATCTCCTTTCAAAAACAATAATATTCCCCCTATCCCCATATAAATTCAAAAGATCAGGATACATATGGTATATTTTAAGCTCCATCTTTAACCTTTCCTATTAGAATTTTTCTACTTTTAAAAAGAGCAGTATAAGTAGGAAGTATATAAGTTTTACAAGGAAAAGAGATAGAATAATCTATAGCCTTTTTCAAATTTTCTTCAAGTTGAAGTTTCTCACGAGGAATCTCCGCATACTTTAATCTCACCAGAAGATCCTCTCCTCTAGTACCCGAAACAATAATCTTTTGTATTCCCTTTAGATCATTTATCTTCTCAAAATCCACATCCCATATCCAAGAAACATCTCTTCCATCGGCAATATTATCATTCAGAATAAGAAGAAGAACTTTTTCCTCTTTATCGTCCTTAATAGTATCTAAAACCTGATTATATCCAGCAGGATTTTTAACAAGAACTATTATTCTATCAAATCCCCTATAAATAAATCTTTCAAGCCTTCCCAATTTAAATTCGAATTTAGAAATTATATTAGAAGTCTCTAAAGGATCAAAATTAAGAAATCTCAAGATAGAATAAGCAGACAAGACATTATAAAGGTTATATACTCCGGGATACTTAAAGGTAAGATCATATTTTTTACTTTTTTCCGATATCTCTATAGTCCATATTCCATTTAAATGGGCAGAAGAGATATAAAAATCATATTCAGGATTTTTAAAACCACACTCGCAACTATACTTTCCCAATTGAGAATAGTTAAAAAACTCATAATTTAACTTCCTACCACAAAAGGGACAATATATACTCTCCTTTATTCCTTCTACTCCTTCCCTTATCTTTACTCCAATCCCATAAAAAATCTTTCTATTAGAAAGCCTTGAAAACCTTGCTACAAAAGGATCATCCGCATTTAGAATAAGGGTGGTATTTTCTTTTATGGAATTTAATATTTTATTTACTGTAATATCAATCTCTCCATAACGATCGAGTTGATCTCTGAAAAAATTAGTTATTACCACATATTGGGGCAACAAATCCTTATATACATAAGGGAAAACACCTTCGTCTACTTCAAAGGTTCCAAAATCAAAAACCCCTGAATTCTTAATATAGGATGTAGCAATACCACTTTTTAAATTTGCTCCTTCCAAATTCCCTATTACTTTGTATCCTTTGCTTCTTATCACATAATTTAAAAGATTATTCGTAGTAGTCTTCCCATTGGTCCCAGTGATTAGAATTCTTATTCCTATTCTTTTTGAAATTTCTTTTAAAAAATCAGGATATATCTTTAAGGCAACCTTTCCAGGAAAGGTAGTAGCATCCAGGTTAAGAATTTTCATAGAATAGTATATTAACTTACCTACAAATAAAGCAAAATAAAATCTAAACTTTTTCAAGCTCATTTCTTAAACTTTTAAGAATTTCTTGATAATCCCTCTCTCCATTTTCAACCTTATCCATCAGCTCTTCTAATTCTCGAGTAAAATCCTCCCTCACAAAACGAAACTTCTCTTGGTCCGAATTAAGATATTGATAGACCTTCTCCCCTAAGGGTGTAGGTATGAGATATCCATTTTTCTCTATTACATATCCTCTCTCAAGGAGCCTACTTACAATAGTAGCATAAGTAGACGGTCTTCCAAGACCACGCTTTTTCATCTCTTCTACAAGAGAGCCTTGGGTAAACAATGGCACCTTAGGAATACTATAGAAGAACTTGTTATTAACTACATCTATCTCTCCCTCAGGTATTTTAGCAAGTTTAATAGGGAAGATTTTATCAAAACCATTTTGAACAACTTCTTCATAAACATCCAACTTTTGCTCTTTATCAATGGCTTTCACTAAAACCTCATATCCCCTTAATATCACATTTCTCATCTGAGAGGCAATAAACCGCTTAAAGACAAGATCATAAATCTTTAAGTGATCAGGAGTAAATCCTTCAAGCTCTCCCGAATATATCATGGCTTTAATATCTTCCACATCAAGAACCCTGGTAGGTCTAATACACTCATGGGCTCCACCTTCTCCCCAAGTTCTTCCCCTAAAATATTCCTCTCCAAATTGCTCATTTATATATTCTCTTGCCACATTTATTCCTGTATCCGATACCCTTGTAGAATCAGTACGATGATAAGTAATAAACCCTCTTTCAAAAAGTTCTTGAAGCACCTCCATAGTTCTTGAGACCGAAAGCTTAAACCTATCAGAAGCATCTTTTAATACGGCATCAGTAGTGTAGGGGGGAAGAGGACTCTTTTCTTCAACTTTCTCAGTCTCTTTTGTCACCTCTATATACTTAAGCTCATTGTAAAATTTTTGAGCTTCATCCTTATTTTCAAATTCAAATCTCAAATCAAGTCCATCTTTCTTTATTAATACTAAATATACTCTCTTCTTATTTTCCTTTGCCCTCTCAATTACCCATCCTAAAACAGGAGTTTGCACCCTTCCAGCAGAAAGATAGTTTTTGTAGAATATCCTCTGAATAAGTTGAGATAATTCAAAACCCACCCATCTATCAGATATCCTTCTTACCACTTGTGCCTTAACAAGATTTTCATCCACATCTCTATATTCTTTTAAAGAGTTAAGTATTGCCTTCTTAGTTACCTCATGAAATTCCATTCTTCTTATCTCTTTTGTAAAGGGAGAACATAAATTTTTAAGATCCCATGAGATCTTTTCTCCCTCTGTATCGGGATCAGTTGCCACAAGAATCATTTCAAATTCCTTGCTGGCATCCCTAATGCCAGAGATAATTTTTTCTTTTCCCTCTATAGGTTCGTAAACAGGTATAAATTTACCATTTTCAATAACCCCATAATAACCAATTTCTTTATTTAAATCCAAAATATGCCCAAAAGAAGCAGTAATAACTAAATATTTATCCTCAGTGATTACCTCAAAGAGTTCTTGTCCATTTACATTTCTTGAAATGGGTCTTCCAAAGAAATTTGCAATAGTCCATGCTTTATGAGGAGACTCCACAATAACCAATACAGGCTTCAGAAAGTCATCTCTTCTTCCTTCTTTTTTTCTAATTTTTTCTCTGTCTTCATCAATCTGTTTTAAAATTTCGTCAAGATTAACAGTATTTGACTCTTTAAAAATAATATCTGTGCTAAACCACCATCTACTCTTTCTTACTAAGTTATTAAAGACCTTTTTATCCTCTACAAGAATATAACTTAAACCCTTAGATATTCCTCCCACGTAGAGCCTTGAGGTCCTACCCGACGCCTGAAGATATCCAGTAATATCAGAAACCACAAGGACCCACTTCCCATTTTCCTCTCTTATGGCAATATCATCGGCACTTTTTATCTTTTCATAAACCTCAGGAGAAAGGATAAAAGCTTTTATAATATTTCTTAATTCCTCAACTTTATCCCTCGGAGGATTTAGCATAGATGAATATCTTTTTAAAGTCTTCATCCATCGGTCCAAATTAGCTACATGTTTTTCTAAATTCTTATCCCTAGCAACCAGAGGTCTTATAGAGGCAAGGGCTATAAGTAGATGCCTTACATTTCCTTCAAGATCAAGATTTACTACAATTTTGGGAACTCCATAAAAAATAGCATATCTTATAACCTCTGGAAGATCTAAGCCCCTAGCAAGAGGATTTCTATAAGAGGATATACCTATGAGAACAAAAATCTCACCTTTTTGATATTTTTCAAGAACCTCAGGAGTTAAATTGTCATAACTTTCTGCACTTATTCCTTCATTTATTAGTAAATTTTTAACTTCGTCTACATATTCCTTTCCGAAATCTGAAGAAAGGAACACAAGTCCACCTTTTCCTAATCTTTTTACCCTTTCCACAAGGGTTTTATTAAGATCTTCTACTTCCTCATATATATCTTCCACATTTCTTAAATAAAATACTGGCCTTCCCACATCAAAGGCAAGAAGTTCTTTAAATAACCTTATCCTCTCCGATTTTGGATTACTAGTGGCGGAGGAAACCACCATAACTCCTTTTGCCTTCTTAGCTATTTTTCTTACCTCTTCTTGCATTCTTTTAACTTCTTCTTCTCCATTTTTCCTCATACGTATATAACTCATGGTAAGGTTTATATCTTCTTCGCTAAAGCCAAGAAGATATAAAGCTTTATCAATATTCTTTGCAGTTTTTAAGAAAGAGTCCACATCATCCACAAATACAAAGCCAAAATCTTTAGGAATGATATCCACGTTTTTATAGAGAAACATAGAGGAGGTAATTAAAACTTTAAAATCACCCTTTTCTAATCTTTCTCTTTTTTCTTCCTTTTCTTTTTTAGTATCATCAAGACCAAATACAAGAAGATCTTCTTCCCTTATTTTGTCTTTTAACTTTTCATAGCTTTGAAGGATAAGAAGTCTTGTGGGAAGTATTATGTAAGATTTTTTATTTTTCTTAGCAAAATATAATGAAGTAGCAAGACCCCATGAAGTTTTACCTATTCCTGTAGGAGCAAGGAGAGCAAAAGATCTTCCAAGAAGAAGTTTTTTAGCCCAAAATTTTTGAAGTTCCCAAGGTTCAAAACCAACAAAGCTCTTAAATACTCTTTCCCATTCACCATATTTTTTCTTTAAAGAGCAAAGATCATAATCCTCTTCTTTAATATGATTACATAAGACTTCTTGCGGAACTTCTTTAGGAAGACATTTTTCACAGAGAAGCCCCGCAAGAAGTCTCTCTGAAGCTATATCTCCACCACAGTTAGGACAAAGATTCTTAAAAATCGCTTCTATCAAGCTATCCCTCCAAAGTTAGACCTATATTATAGGCACCAAGAAGTGGAGATAAACTTGCAATTATAACTTGCCCAGACAAATGGGATATAAATTTCTCAAGTAAGTGTGGATCTAACACATTAACGGGATCATCAAAGAGAAATACAGGCTCATATAATTTTGTTTCCTCTATAAGCTTCCTAAAGGCAAGGACCAAGGAGAGATAAAGTAATCTTTTTTGCCCTTCGGAGGCAAAGTACTTGGCAGGATTTCCTTTGTAATAGAAGGTATAGTCATCGTGTACGTGAGGACCTACTGTAGTTATACCTCTTGCTATATCCTCCTCAATATAATCCACTATATTTTTACCCTTGAATTCAGAGATATATTCCACTTTAAACATGGGATCAAGATATTTAGATAACTCTTTTATCATAGTCTCTCTTTTCTCAACTATTTTTTCAGCCAAGGGCTGCATCTCTTTTGCTAAGTATATCACATAATCTCTATCTATGTTCTCTTCTTTTAAAAGATCATTTCTCTCATCAAGAAGTTTCTCATAGTTTCTCAATATCTCATAATACTCAAGATCTAAAAGGGAGAAAATATCATCAAAGAAGTCTCTTCTTTGAGTTGCATAGCCATCTATCATAGCATAATCTTTAAAACTAAAAGGAATAGCTATAAATATCTCTTGTATATCCCTAAATCTCTTTACTTTAAATCCATCAAGATATGCTATCTTTTCCTTTTTTATTTCATCATGATGATAGCTAATAGTAATCTCATGAGACTCATTTCCACTTAAAATTTTACCATTTATTTCAAAAAACTTTTCTCCAAGTTTTATAAGTTGATGATCTCTTGCCCCCCTAAAAGATCTTGGATTAGATAAATAAGCAACTGCCTCAAGAATAGAAGTCTTTCCTGAACCATTAGGACCATATATTACATTAATTCCATCCTTAAAATTAGTTTTAAAATCGGAGAAATTTCTAAAATTCCTCAAATAGATACTCTCTATGACCATTCTCTTTTTCTCCATTTTTTCACCCCCCTAATAGTAATTTTAAGATATATATATTTTGTCTATATATATTTTATAAAAATGAGTAAAAAAGTCAATGAGAACTATTATAAAACAACTTAACTTGACATTTTAAATATAAATTATAAACTTATAAATGGTTTAGCACTCTTATTGTTAGACTGCTAAATATAACTTGAAGAGGTGAAATAAAAATGGAAGAAAAGGATCTAATAGAGAATGAAGAAAAGGAAAAAACCGAAGAATATGTCCCTAATGAATGGGAGATAAAGTATGTAAGGCTTCAAGCAGAATTTGAAAACTTTCGTCAAAGACTAAGAAGGGAAAAAGAAGAATGGCAAGAAATTGCTAATGCAAGACTTTTGAAAGAGATTGTAGAAATAATGGACAACTTTCAACTTGCTTTAGAATCTATAAAGCATACAAGAAAGAAAGATGCCATAATAGAAGGTGTACAGATGATATATAAACAATTTGAGAATCTTCTGGAAAAAGAGGGTGTAGTAAAAATGGAAACAATAGGTAAAAATTTTGATCCTAATTTGCATGAGGCAGTAGGAATAGAAGAAGTTTCTGATGGAGAGGACAATGTCATTTTAAAAGAAATCTCTCCTGGTTATTTATTCAAAAACAGATTACTAAGACCTGCAAGGGTTATAGTCTCAAAAAAGATACAAAAAAAGGAGGTAGATGAACATGGCGAAGATAGTAGGAATTGATTTAGGAACTACAAACTCTCTAATTGCATATCTTGAAGGTGGAAGGCCTGTGATAATACCAAACGCAGAGGGAAGTAGACTAACCCCCTCCATTGTTGCCTTTACCAAAGATGGACAACTTCTTGTAGGAGAGCCTGCCAAAAGACAAGCAATTGTTAATGCAGAAAGAACTATAAGATCTATTAAAAGACATATGGGAACAAACTATAAGGTAAAGATTGATGATAAGGAGTACACTCCTCAAGAGATATCAGCAATGATTTTAAGAAAGCTAAAAAGGGATGCAGAAGCATATCTTGGTGAGCCCATAGAAAAGGCAGTAATAACTGTACCTGCATACTTCTCTGATGCTCAGAGGCAAGCTACAAAGGATGCAGGAGCTATCGCAGGGCTTGAGGTAGTAAGAATAATTAATGAACCTACAGCTGCAGCTCTTGCTTATGGGCTTGATAAAGAGGGACATCAAAAGATTTTGGTCTTTGACCTTGGTGGCGGTACCTTTGATGTATCCATCTTAGAAATTGGAGAAGGAGTATTTGAAGTAATAGCTACTGCAGGAAATAATAGACTTGGCGGAGATGACTTTGATGAAAGGATTGTAAACTGGCTGATTGAAAACTTCATGGAAGAACATGGAATTAATTTAAGAGAGGATAAAACTGCCCTACAGAGACTATATGAGGCAGCTGAAAAAGCAAAGATTGAGCTTTCCTCAAAATTACAAACAGAAATCAATCTTCCTTTCATTGCAATGAAAGGAAATACTCCATTACATCTTTCCTATACATTGACCAGAGCAAAATTTGAAGAATTAACCTATGACTTGGTAGAAAAAACCAAAGAGCCTACCGAAAGAGCCTTGAAAGATGCAGGTCTTTCTCCATCTCAAATTGACAAGATAATCCTTGTGGGTGGAGCAACAAGAATGCCATGTATACAGGAATGGATAAAGAAACACTTTGGAAAAGAACCTCAAAGAAATGTTAACCCTGATGAGGCAGTAGCTCTTGGTGCAGCTATTCAGGCAGGAGTAATAGGTGGAGAAATAAGAGATATTGTGCTTGTGGATGTAACTCCTCTTTCCCTCGGTATTGAAACCCTTGGTGGTGTGTTTACAAAAATAATTGAAAGAAATACTCCTATTCCCGTTTCCAAGAGCCAGATCTTTACTACTGCAGCAGATTATCAAACCAGTGTAGAGATTCATGTATTACAAGGTGAAAGAGCCCTCGCAAAAGATAATATCAGCCTTGGAAGATTTATCTTAGATGGAATTCCACCTGCTCCTCGTGGAGTGCCCCAAATTGAAGTAACCTTTGATATTGATGTAAACGGGATTGTTCATGTCTCTGCAAAGGATAAAGCAACAGGAAGAGAGCAAAGAATAACCATTTCTAACGCCATAAGACTTTCTGAAGCTGAAATTAAGAGAATGACAGAAGAAGCAAAGAGATTTGAAGAGGAAGATAGAAAGAGAAGAGAAGAGATTGAAACCAAAAACCAAGCAGAACATCTTATATATACTGCAAGAAAAACTCTAAAAGATTACGGAGATAAGGTGAGTAAAGACA
Source organism: Dictyoglomus sp. (assembly GCF_049968615.1). NCBI lineage: Bacteria > Pseudomonadati > Dictyoglomota > Dictyoglomia > Dictyoglomales > Dictyoglomaceae > Dictyoglomus > Dictyoglomus sp. Next base: position 32,552 of record NZ_JBMFQK010000006.1, read on the forward strand.
TAGTACAGAAGGTAGAAGATAAAATAAAGAACTTAGAAGAATTAATTAAACCCGAAAGAATAAACGTAGAACAGGTTAGAAAAGGCATGGAAGAACTTACTCAAACCCTTGGAGAGATAGGACAATTTATGTATCAATCAGCAGGAAGTACTGCAGGAAATCCGGGACAAGGACAAAGCACTGAAAATCCCGGAGGAAAAACCATAGACGGAGACTATAAGGTGAACTAATTATGCCTGGGAAAAAAGATTATTATGAAATCCTGGGTGTGCCAAGAAATGCCACCCAGGATGAAATAAAACAGGCATATAGAAGATTAGTAAGACAATACCACCCAGATCTAAATAAAGATCCGGGTGCCCAGGAAAAATTCAAAGAAATTAACGAAGCTTATGAGGTACTCTCTGACCCTCAAAAAAGAGCTCAATATGACCAATTTGGAAGTGTAGGGGATTTTTCAGGATATGGAGATTTCCAAGGAAATTGGCAACCGGGAGGTTTTGATTTTGGAGATTTAGGAAGAAATTTTGAAGATATCTTTGAAAGCTTCTTTGGAGACAGTATATTTGGAGATCTATTTGGAAGAAGAAGAGAAAGAGAGAAAGCCCCGAGAAAAGGGCAAGATCTAAGGTATGATATAAACATTACCTTGGAAGAAGCAGCCTTTGGAGGAAATAAAGAAATATATATAACAAGGCTTGAAACCTGTCCTACCTGTAAAGGAACAGGGGTAGAACCAGGAACAAGCCCCATAAAATGTGATATGTGTAATGGAACAGGACAGGTAAGAAATATGAGACAAACCCCCTTTGGCCAATTTGTTCAAATAACCACATGCCCTAAATGCCATGGTACAGGACAAATAATAACCAACCCATGCCATGAATGCCATGGTACAGGAAAAGTAAGGAAAAAAAGAAAAATTGAATTTAAGATACCAGCAGGAGTTGATGAAGGATACGTGATAAGGCTTCCAGGAGAGGGAGAGCCAGGTGAAAATGGAGGCCCAAATGGAGATATATACATTCATGTCCGTATAATTCCCCACAAAATATTTAAAAGAGAGAATGAAAATATTTGGATGGAACTTCCTTTAGATTACCTTATTGCCCTCCTTGGAGGAGAGGTAGAAGTACCCACCTTGGAAGGTAAGGAGAAAATCTACATAAAGCCTGGAACTCAAACAGGCGAAATAATCACCCTAAAGGGCAAAGGAATACCATATCTTAGGAACAAAAATCAAAGAGGGGATCAAAAAATTGTTGTAAAAATTACTGTACCCCAAAGCTTATCCCAAAAGGAAAAGGAACTCCTTCTCGAGATAGCAAAAATCAGAGGAATAAATGTGGAAAATAATAAAGGGTTTTTTGAGCAAATAAAGGAAGCTTTCAAGAAGTGATCTGTTTCATTTTCCAATATAAAGGAAAAAGTAGTAAAAAATAAAAAGCCCTCCCCACATGGGGAGGGCTTACGGTTTCAGTAATTAGAATCCAATCATTAACTTGCTCTCTGCGTAGAATTTACCTCTTACATCTACGCCCCAGAAATTATTTGCACCTGTGAGATTTCCTCTATTGAAGCCGTTAGCGCTATAATCATCATAATTAAAGCCATAGCCTAAGAGTAAGTCATGGGATACTCCACCACCAAGACTTACAGACCATTTTGCAAATCCACCAAAGAGAGTATCTGGACCATTTGCTAAGGCTGCACCAAGAGATAAGGATCCAACTGGTACAGGAGCAGAAGCAGAAACATAACCAAATATTGTATAAGTTTCAGCTGTATTGTATTCTGCATATACGGTTGTATTGGGTACTACTTTGTCAGCAGTAACAGAAACTTTGAAAGTCTTTGCCTGAAGTTTATAATTTCCATCTACAGTCACTTTTCCTCCAACAGCTTTAACTGTTGCTCCAATAAGTTGCTCAGGATTACTTGCAGCCTCACCATATACTGTTAAGGATACAGGAGCTGTAACTGGAGTTACAGATCCACCTACTGCCCAAGCACTTATTGTAGTATATGTAGCATCCTTATTAATTAAGCCGTAGAGGGATACGCTTACTGGTGTAGATAAAGAGGCCTCAGCTTTTACAGCAAGAGCCGCATCAGCCCATAAATTAGATTTCCCCCAGGTATCCGCTGGAGCGTATGCTACAGTCACTTTAACAGGTGCCACATCGGCAACCACACTTATAGCAGTGGAAGATACAACATTACCAACCAAGCTTGTAGAAAGGCCACCAAAGGTTCCTTTATAGAAGCTCAAAGTTAATGGAGTATTGAATACTTTTGCAAAAGTGATTGTTCCAGTTGGAGATGCACTCCCACTAAAATCATAAGGTAGATTTACATTAAAGGTTGCATTCACGCTACCAAGATTAGAGCTTCCAGAAAGGGAGAAAGTTAAGCTTCCAGAACCCCAAGTACCCCATGCAAACCCATAACCATCAGAGAAAGGTAGAAATCTTGTATGAAAACCTACACCTATCCAGCTTGATGTACTAACATTAGCAGCAAATGCAGGAACCACTAAAAGAGCTAAAACTAACAACCATACAAATCTCTTCATTTTTCCTTGACCCCCTTAGGATTTTTTTTATAATTTTTTATAACTCACTGGTAAGTTTCGAAACCTTACCTTACCAGCCTACTTTTTTTGAGTGGCACCTAAAGGTCTTCTCTTCACCTCCTTTCTTGCCACCCAAAAAAGCTTTAACTGATTGTTATTTTACTAAAAATCTTTTTTATGTCAAGTACTCAATAATCACCTTACTCCATGAATAAGTAAAATGATATAATCAAAACAGAAATGTCCAAAAGTATTTTAAGTAAAAAACAAAAAGAAGTATTAGACTTTATAACCTCTTTTTGGAAAAAGGAGGGAAGAATTCCCACAGTAAGAGAGGTTTCAAAGGCTCTTGGCTTAAATTCCTCAGGTTCAGGATACTTCCATATGAAAGCCCTTGTAGAAAAAGGATATCTATCTCAGGATAAAAAGGGCAGATTTTATTTAAGAAATCTAATAAATGAAGAAATAATTTATCTTCCCCTTGTAGGGACCATTAAAGCAGGAATTCCCGTAGAATCCCCTGAATATGTAGATGAATATATTCCTGTTCCTAAAAGCTTTGTAAAAATTCCTGAAAAATCCTTTTTATTAAAGGTTAAAGGGGATAGTATGGAAGGAGCACACATCCTTGACGGAGATCTTATTATCGTACAAAAGCAAGATATCGCTCAAAAAGGAGAAATTGTGGTAGCACTAAAAGATGGGGAATCTACGGTAAAATTCTTATCAGAAAACTATGGCATCCCTTGTTTAAAACCCGCAAACCCAAGATATTCTGAAATATATCCTCCATTTAAGATAATTGGAAAAGTAATTGGAGTAATAAGACTTTTCAAATAAAAAGCAAAATGTTATAATTTAAACAAAGATTTTGGGCGAGGAGAAAAAGGAGAACCGCCCTGACTCTTTTAGGGTTAGGGCGGTTTTTTATTTGTATAAAAAGGGGAGGAATATCTATGTATGACGTAATAATAATAGGAGGCGGTATTATAGGAGCATTAATTGTAAGGGAATTTTCCTTTTACAATCTTTCTCTCCTTCTTATTGAAAAAGAATCCGACGTGTCTATGGGAGCAACAAAGGCAAATAGTGCCATAGTTCATGCAGGCTATGATCCGATCCCTGGTACTTTGAAGGCAAAAACCAATGTAGAAGGAAATAAATTATATCAAGAACTCTGCGAAGAATTAAGTGTGCCTTTCAAAAGAATAGGAGCCCTTGTCCTTGCCTTTAATGATGAAGAATTAAAGACCCTAATGGAGCTTAAAGATAGAGGAATTAAAAATGGTGTTCCAGAGCTTTACATATTAAAGAGAGAAGAAGTTCTAAAAAGAGAACCCAATATTAGTAAAGATGTAAAATATGCCCTCTTTGCCCCTACATCGGGTATCACTAATCCTTTTCTACTTACCGTCCACGCCATAGAAAATGCCATAGGAAATGGACTTGTTGTAAAACTAAATGAAGAAGTAGTAAGTATTAAAAAGGAAGAAAAATTTTATCAGGTAATCACAAACAAAGATATATACTTAACAAAGTATATTATAAATTGCGCTGGAATAAACTCAGACAAAATAATTAAAATGCTTGATCCTGATTATCCTTTTGAGATCATTCCAAGAAAAGGAGAATACTTGGTATTAGACAAAAAAGTAAAAGATTTTGTAAAAAGCACCATCTTTCATGTGCCCACAGAAAAAGGAAAAGGCGTCCTTATAACACCAACGGTAGAAGGAAATATTTTAATAGGTCCTAATGCTGAAGAAATTCCCAACAAAGAGGACAAAAGTACCACCTTAAACGGGCTTTTAGAAGTTAAAGAAAAAGCAAAAAATTACTGTGAAAACATACCTTTTCCCTTAGTAATAAACACCTTTGCAGGTATAAGAGCATCAAGCACTTATAAAGATTTCTTCATAAAAGAACTTCCTGAGTTTAGAAATATTCTCCATATAGCAGGCATTGATTCTCCAGGTATAACTTCTGCTCCATCCATTTCAAAAATAGCATTGGAATGGCTTATGGAAAAGGAAAAAATTACTCCTAATAAGAACGCAAAAAGAACTCTTAATAAAATATTTTTTAGAGATCTTCCCGATGAAGAAAAAGAAAGACTAATTAAAGAAGATCCAAGATGGGGACATATAATTTGTAGGTGTGAGCATGTAAGTGAGATGGAGGTAATCCTTGCCATCCATTCAAAACTTCCAGCTATCACCCTTGAGGCTATAAGAAAGAGAACCCGAGCTGGAATGGGAAGATGTCAAGGTGCCTTTTGCGGATACCACATAATGAAGATCCTCTCAGAAGAGCTAAACTTACCCTTGCCCCAAATTACTTTTAAAGGTAGTGGATCCTACATGGTTAAGATGGAAAATAAAGCGAGGTGGAAGTATGTTAAAAGAAGTTGATATAGTAATCATTGGGGGAGGACCAGCAGGGCTTTCCGCAGGAATTTCCTCAGGAAAAAAGGGGAAAAAAGTACTAATCCTTGAAAGAAACGATGAGCTTGGAGGAGTGCTTAATCAATGTATCCATCCAGGTTTTGGACTCGTATACTATAAAGAGGAACTGACAGGTCCTGAATACGCCCAAAGATTGATACAAGAGATCAAAAATCTTAAAAACGTAGAATACTTTCTTAATACCATGGTGCTCCAAGTAAAGGAAGATAAAGAAGTAATTGCTGTAAATAGTGATGGACTTTGGAAAATTAAGGCAAAAGCAGTAATATTTTCCACAGGATGTAGGGAAAGGACCAGAGGAAACTTACAAATTCCAGGAGATAGACCTTCAGGTATATATACTGCTGGAACTGCCCAAAGATTAGTAAACATAGAAGGGTACCTTCCCGGAGAAAAAATTCTTATCCTTGGATCAGGAGATATAGGACTTATCATGGCAAGAAGACTTTTATGGGAAGGGGCAGAAGTAATTGGAGTTGTAGAAAAACTTCCGTATCCCGGAGGACTTACAAGAAACTTAGTCCAATGTCTTGAAGACTATAACATACCTCTTTTTCTTAAACATACTGTAGTGGAGATAAAAGGTAAAGACAGGCTTGAAGGAGTTTATATCGCACCGGTAGATGATCAGGGAAACCCTATCTGGGAAGATAAAAAATTTATTGAATGTGATACATTACTTCTTTCTGCAGGATTAATTCCTGAAAATGAACTTTTAGAAAATTTAAATATACCCATTGATATTGCAACAGGAGGCCCTTTTGTGGATCAAAATCTATCTACTTTAAAAGATGGATTTTTCTCTTGTGGAAATTCTCTCCTTGTAAATGACTTGGTAGATTATGTTACCATTCAGGGACTTCTTGCTGGAGAATCTGCTGTAAATTTTATAGAAGATGCTTTAAAAATAGAAAAAAGGATAAAATTAAAAATATCAGGAAACTTGCGATTTGTAGTACCCCAATACCTATCCTATCCTATAAATTTAAAGGATATAACCTTCTATATGAGGGTAAAAGAACCACAAAAAAAGGCAAAACTCTCATTAAAAGATAAAGAGAAAAAACTAAAAGAATGGAGATATCCATTGGTAAAACCTGCTGAAATGATTGTAGTCAGGATAAGATCAGAAGATCTTTATGAAGTAGAAAGTTTAGAATTTTCTATGGAGGGGTAAATATGAAAAAGAATTTAACTTGTATTGTCTGCCCCTTGGGATGTCACCTTGAAATAGAGGTTATCCATGGAGAGATAATTGTTAAGGGAAACAAATGCGAAAGAGGAAAAAGTTATGCCGAAGAAGAGATAAAAAGCCCCAAAAGAGTTCTTACCACTACTGTAAAGATTAAAAATGGGAAATATAATGTAGTACCTGTTAAAACTACAGGACCCATTCCTAAGGATTATCTTTTTGAACTTCTTAAAAAACTTGCTGATATAGAAATAGAAGCACCTGTCCCTCAGGGATTTAAGGTGTTAGAAAAGGTATATCAAGAGGTGGATGTGGTTACTACTCGTTCCATGGAGAAAAGAGAGATTACCAAAAATATCAAAGATATCAAGAATAAAGCCTCAAATCCTACATAGTTTATAATAAAACCATTAGCAATGTGCATTAGAGAGGATATGGACATAGTCAAAGTATTGCTCAAAGCAAGATATACAGGAAGATCCTCCTTAGGAGAAATAGAGGTTATTAAAAATCCAGTGGTCAAAATATTAGATACAAAAGTTAGATTCAACAGAGCGAATCCAGAAAGCAGAAAGTAAATATCTTTAAATATCAAAGCCAAAAATAATCCTAAAATGCCCAAAAGTATACCCAAAGATAGAACTTTTTTATATCCCAAAATCTTTGTTAATTCTCCAAGAATATAATTCCCTAAAATACTTACAATTATTGCTACCAAATTAAAAATTGTCACAAAATTATAACCCTTAAAACTTTTGGTAGCATAAACGATAAAATAGGGAAGAGAAGTCAAAGAAAGACCAAGAAAGATAAAGGAAAAAACAAGTCTTTTAAAATTCAAATCCCTTTTGAGAAAAGAAAAAGCTCTTAAGAGAAAGACACCTAAAGGAAGAGCTTCTTCCTGAGTTTCTTCTTCTGGTTCATCAATAATATAAAAAAGTACTGCATCAATAAAGAGGATTATCATTCCTGTGAAAAAGATAAGTACAAAATTATAGGGAAAAGGAAATCTATTTAAATAAAAGTTCAATAGATAAGTTGTAAGAATAGCCACTAAGTTGCCTACTGCACTACCTCTTCCTATAATTTTTCCCCTTTCCCCATAAGGAAGTATCTTATTAATGATGCTGAAATAAAAGGGTCCGTAGGTTCCTACAAACATATTAAAAATTCCATAGAAAAGTAAAAACATGTATATAGTAAAAGTATTTCCAAGGCTTTTAATTAAAAAGGGCAAAAAGAAAGAGAAAAGAAGAAAAGAAAGTCTTTGGATAAAAAGAAGTTTTGCAAAAACTTTAGTTTTTACTCTTAATTTTTGAACAAATCTTGCCACAAAAAGAGAAGGCAAAAAACTCCCTAAGGTGACAAGAAAATTAGCAAAACTTATATGAAAACTTGAAGCAGAAAGGGATAAGAGAAAATAAGGTATTACAGTATTTATATTCAAAAAAATCATACCGTTTATAAAAAGAGCAGGATCAATAAAAGCTATAAATCTGTTCTTGTTAAACCTTTCCAAAAGTAAACCTCCTTAATTTTTTTAGAAAAATTATATCATAACTCTTTAAAATGGTTTTTTATAGATAAAGTCAATTTAAATAAATATCGGAAATATATTACCGTAAGCCTTTTTAAAAATTAATAATTGACAAATTTACATATGTAAAATATAATTTTCTACCACATCCTTAAAACAACGGGGTTTGAGGGAAACAAAAGAAAGGAGGAAATCTCATGCTTAGAGAAGGTGAAATAAGAATTCCATCTGCTTGTGGTTTAATAGGCTATATTAATAGAAAGTGGAAAACCTCCTCAGGAGATCATATTATTAGTGCCATGACCGTTATGAGAGAAAGGGGAAATGGCTTAGGAGCAGGTTTTGCAGGCTATGGAATATATCCCGATAGAAAGGACTATTATGCTTTTCATCTTTTCTATGAAAACATAAAGGCAAAAGAGGAAACCTCAGAATTCCTATACAAATATTTCGATGTGGTTCAAGAAGAAAAAATCCCTACAAGGAAAGTAAAAACTATTAAAAATCCTCCCCTTACCTATAGATATTTTTTGAAACCAAAAGAAGAGTATTTAGAAGAAGAGGAAATTTCAGAAGAGGATTTCGTTGCAGAAAAGGTTATGGAGATAAATAGCAAAATTGACGGAGCATATGTTTTTTCAAGCGGAAAAAACATGGGAGTATTTAAAGGAGTAGGATATCCTGAAGAGATAGGAGAATTTTACAGGTTAGAAGAATATAAAGGATATATCTGGACTGCTCATACTCGTTTTCCTACAAATACCCCTGGATGGTGGGGCGGAGCTCATCCTTTTGCTCTTTTAGACTGGAGTGTGGTTCATAATGGAGAAATTTCTTCCTACGGAGCAAATGTAAGATATATAGAGATGTTTGGATACAAATGTACCTTAAAGACTGATACAGAGGTTATCACATATATAGTAGATCTTTTAGTAAGAAAACACAAATTATCCTGGGATATCACTGCAAAGATTCTTTCCGCTCCCTTTTATAGTGTTATTGAAGGAATGGAAGAGGAAGAGAAAAATAAATTAAAAGCTTTAAGAGCTGTATATCAAAGCTGTCTCCTTAATGGCCCTTTTGCCATTATTGTGGGATTTTCCAATGGAATAGTTGCCCTTAATGATCGTATTAAGTTAAGACCCTTAGTAGCAGCAGAAAAGGGAGAAACTTTGTATGTAGCCTCTGAAGAGGCTGCCATAAAAGAAATATGTCAAAATCCTGATAGAGTCTGGATGCCTAAAGGAGGAGAACCAGTAATAGGACTTCTTGAGGAAGTGGAGGTTTTAGTATGAAGAGTTTGTACGAAGCTGATTTTATTGTTATAAGGGATGAAACTAAATGTATAAGATGTAAAGTTTGTGTAAGACAATGCGCCAATGGAGTTCATGAATACGATGAGGAAGAAGATAGAATAATCTCGGATAATTCCAAATGCGTAGGTTGTCATAGATGCGTAGCCTTATGTCCTACAAAAGCATTAACCATAATGAAGAATCCATTGGAGTTTAGGGAAAACTATCAATGGACTACAAGAGCTATAAAGGATATATATAAACAGGCAGAAACAGGCGGAATTCTTCTTACTGGAATGGGAAACGATAAACCATACCCCATATATTGGGACAGACTTTTAATAAATGCAAGCCAAGTAACAAATCCCTCTATCGATCCTTTAAGAGAGCCTATGGAAATAAAGACCTTTATTGGGAGGAAACCCGAAAAATTAGAATTTGATGAGAATGGAAGATTATTAACTAAAATGCCTCCCCAATTAGAACTTGAAGTTCCTGTTATGTTTTCTGCCATGTCCTTTGGATCAATTAGTCTAAATGCTTGTGAATCCTTAGCAAGAGCAGCGGTAGAGGTAGGAACTTATTGGAACACTGGAGAGGGTGGTCTTCATAAAAAACTTTATCCTTATAAACATAGAGCTATAGTTCAATGTGCATCAGGAAGATTTGGGGTGGATATTGACTATCTATATGCAGGAGCCGCTATTGAAATAAAAATCGGACAAGGAGCAAAACCTGGAATAGGAGGACACCTCCCCGGGGAAAAAGTAGGTGAAGAGGTATCTGCCACCAGGATGATACCTGTTGGAACTGACGCATTGTCTCCTGCACCTCATCATGATATCTATTCCATTGAAGATTTAAGACAACTTATCTTTGCCTTAAAAGAAGCAGTAAATTATGAAAAACCTGTAGGAGTAAAGATTGCTGCAGTACACAACGTGGCAGCAATAGCTTCTGGAATCGCAAGAGCAGGAGCAGACTTTATAGTAATAGATGGTTTTAGAGGAGGAACCGGTGCAGCTCCTACAAGAATCCGAGACAATGTAGGCATTCCCATAGAACTCGCCTTAGCCTCGGTAGATTCCCGCTTAAGGGAAGAGGGAATAAGGAATCAAGTATCCATTATAGCAGCAGGTTCTATAAGAAATAGCGCTGATGTAATTAAGGCTATAGCCTTAGGAGCTGATGCGGTATACATAGCCACAGCAGCTCTTATTTCCTTAGGTTGTCATCTTTGTCAAAACTGCCATACAGGAAAATGTAATTGGGGTATTGCCACCCAAGACCCCAATTTAGTAAAGAGACTAAATCCAGAAATAGGAGCAAGAAGAGCAGCAAATCTTTTAAAAGCATGGGCTCATGAGATAAAGGAGATGTTGGGAGGTATGGGAATTAATGCTATAGAAAGTTTAAGAGGCAACAGATTAATGCTCAGAGGAGTGGGTTTAACTGAAAAAGAGCTTTCTATTCTAGGAGTAAAACATGCCGGGGAGGGTATGTAAATGATAAGTAAAACTAAGAAAAGAATATATCCTAAAGAAGAAGTATGTATTGGGTGTCATCTATGTGAAATATACTGTGTCCTTGCCCATTCCGGGACTCGGGATCTAATTAAGGCTTTTAAAAAGAAAGACAGACCTTCTCCCAGGGTTATTGTAGAAGAAAAAGAGGGATTTTATATAACCTTTGCACTGCAATGTCGTCATTGTGATGATCCTTTGTGCACTAAAGCTTGTATTACAGGTGCCATGCATAGAGATGAGAAAACAGGGATTATTTTGTGCGATGAAGAAAAATGTGTAGGGTGTTGGTCTTGTATTTTAGTATGTCCCTATGGGGCAATAAGAAGAGGAGAAAATAAAAAAGTAGCATCAAAATGTGATCTCTGTATAGAAAATGGAGATCCTGTATGCGTTCAAAATTGTCCAAATTCAGCTTTGGAAGTAATTGAAGTTTAAGGAGGGGATTATTTTGAGATACGTAATAATAGGAAATTCCATTGCTGCTGCAGGCTGTATAGAAGGAATAAGAAAGATAGATGATAAAAATGAGATTGTTGTAATCTCCAATGAACCATATCACATCTACTCAAGACCCTTAATATCTTATTGGCTTTCTAAAAAAATAAGTGATGAAAAAATTTACTATAGACCCTTTGATTATTATGAGAAATATAAAGTAAAACCAATTTTAGGAAGAAAAGTAGAAAGAGTAGATTTTGAAAATAGAAAACTCTACCTGGACAACAAAGAAGAGATTTATTACGATAAACTACTCATAGCAACGGGCGGAAAACCTTTTATTCCAAATATTCCAGGTCTTAATAAGAAAAATGTCTTTACTTTTATTAAATTTGACGATGTAAAAGCAATAGATCAAATGATATGTCCAGGAAAAAGAACTATAGTGGTAGGAGGAGGACTAAGTGGATTAAAAGCAGCAGAAGCATTAACAAAAAGAGGATGCGAAGTTATAGTTATAGAACTTGCAGAAAGAATCTTAGGCTCTATTTTAGATGAAGAGGGAGCAAAATTGGTTCAAGAAGAATTAGAAAATCATGGGATAAAGTTTATCTTAAAAAATTCCCTAATAGAGATCTTGGGAGATGAAAAAGTAGAGAAAGTTAAACTTCAAGATCAAGAAATCCTTCCTGCTGATTTAGTAGTCTTCTCCATTGGGGTGATTCCTAATGTGGATATTTTTAAAGACACCCCTTTAAATATCAATAGAGGAATAATCGTAAATGAAAAGATGGAAACCAACATCCCAGATGTTTATGCTGCTGGAGATGTGGTTTCAGCCTTTGATCTTATTTTAGAGCAAAACAGAGTAATTCCTATTTTACCTAATGCTTACATCCAAGGCGAGATTGCTGGTCAAAATATGGCAGGAAAAGAAGTGAAATACGAAGGAGGTTTTCCTATAAATTCTATTGGATTTTTTGATATTCACATAATGACAGGAGGAATAGTAAATTCTATTGATAGTTGCGAAATACTAAAAAGGTTGGAGAGAAATAGAAAAGTATATAGGAAGGTATATTTAAAAGACGGAAGAATTTTAGGATTTATGTTTATAAACTCCTTTGATAGAACAGGAATGATCGTAGACCTAATGAAAAATAAAGTAGATGTTTCAGAATTTAAAGAAAGACTCCTTTGGGATAATTTTGGATTTTTAGATTTCCCAAAGGAAATGAGGAGGGAGAAAATATGGAGGGTATAGAAATGAAAATAATAGAAGATGCCATAACTATAAATGGGAAGGGCTTACACTATAAAGATCTCAATGAAAAGATAGAAGAGAAGTTAAAAGAGGGATATAGAAAAATAAAACTCATTAATATAAATGGACAAAGATATATTGGGGCAGGACTTACTTTCCCAGAAAGAGAAATAGAGATATATGGAACTCCCGGAAATGATTTAGGAGTTTTTATGAATGGACTTAAAATAAAAGTATACGGAAATAGCCAAGATGGTGTTGGAAATACTATGAATGATGGAGAGATAGTAATCTACGGATCTGCTGGGGATATTATGGGTTATGGAATGAGAGGGGGGAAGATATTTGTAAAGGGAGATGTAGGATATAGGGTAGGAATCCATATGAAGGAATACAAGGATAAAATTCCTGTGATTGTTATTGGAGGAACTGCTGGAGATTTCTTAGGAGAATATATGGCAGGTGGAAGGGTTATTGTATTAGGACTAAATACAGAAAAGGAAGAAAATCTTTGCGGATATTTTTGTAGCACAGGAATTCATGGAGGACTAATTTATTTTAGGGGAATAATTCCTGAATACAAGTTAGGAAAAGAAGGGAAAATAGTAGAAATAGAAGAGGAGGACAAAAAATTCATAGAAGAACATGTTAAAAAATTTTCTGAATATTTCGAAGTAGATTTTGACTTTATAATGGAAAAACCTTTTGTAAAAGTTATCCCATATAATAAGAGACCTTATGGAAAACTTTATGCATATTAATATACTCTTGAACGAAGGAGGGTTGACAAAAAACTTATTACCTATTATCCTCTACCTAAAAGGTATAAAATGGGAGGATAGAAATGAGAGTAGCAAACAGTGTGATAGAACTTATAGGAAATACTCCTCTTGTAAAGTTAAACAAAATTACGGAAGGCTGTTTTGCAGAAGTATTAGCAAAACTTGAATCTTTTAACCCAGGAGGAAGTGTGAAAGATAGAATTGCTCTCTCTATGATTGAAGAAGCAGAAAAGATGGGAAAATTAAATAAAGATAAGATAATAATTGAACCCACCTCAGGAAATACAGGTATAGGGCTTGCCATGATAGGTGCTATAAAAGGATACAAAGTAATTTTAGTAATGCCAGAAAGCATGAGCATGGAAAGGAGAGCCCTTCTTCGCGCCTTTGGTGCAGAGCTCATACTTACCCCAAAAGAAGAAGGCATGAAAGGAGCAATAAAAAAAGTTGAAGAAATAATTAGTTTAGACCCAGATAAGTATTTTGTACCTATGCAATTTGAAAATCCCGCCAACCCTCTAATTCATAAAAAAACTACGGCAGAAGAAATATGGCAAGATACCGAAGGAAAAGTAGACATTGTGGTGTGTGGAGTAGGTACTGGAGGAACTATAACAGGAATAGGGGAAGTTTTAAAACAAAGAAAAAAAGAAATAAAAATTGTTGCAGTGGAGCCTGAAAAATCTGCAGTCCTCTCAGGAAAAACTCCATCTCCCCACAAAATTCAAGGAATTGGAGCTGGATTCATTCCAAAAGTTCTAAATACTAGTATCATTGATGAGATAGTTACAGTTAGTGAAGAGGATGCAATGAATACCGCTAAAAAACTTATGAAAGAAGAAGGAATACTTTGTGGAATATCCTCAGGAGCAGCATGCTTTGCAGCTTTAAAAGTAGCAAAAAGGGAAGAAAACAAAGGAAAAACTGCTGTTGTAATTCTTCCAGATACGGGAGAAAGATATATTTCTACAGAACTTTTCGACGAATATAGATATTAATAAGTAAAAGAACTTCCTCCTATAAATTCCCTCAGTATGGAAGTCATAGGAACCTCAGTGGGAGACAAAGGTAAAAAGTGGGAAAGAATATCAAGAATCCTTTTTGCTTCAGGATATTCAGGATAATATGGGGGAATTGCTTTCAGCATTGGTTCCGCAAAGGTCTTAAGAATAGGAAACTCGTAAACTAAAGCGGAATTAAACATAACATCTGCCCTCTCTTGGGTTGGAAATATATAAAGATCCTCTGCCCTTCTCACCGAGGGCCATTGCCTTATAGAATCTATAACCCCATAGCCTCTAAAAATGCTATCTCTTACCATTCTCCTTATTAATCTTGAATCAGTGGTAGGGACCCTATTTTGATTATCTATATTTAAATGAGTTAGCGCACTCACAAAAACATGATATTTCATATATCCAGGAACCAGATTAGTCATATCAGGATTTAATGCATGAATCCCTTCCATAACAATAATACTCCTATCTTCAAGTTTTACAAACCTTCCTGACTTTTCTCTTCTCTTTTTTTGAAAGTTATACTTAGGAAGCTCCACTTCTCCGCCATTCATAATAGTATTTAAATGTTCATTTAAAAGAGCAATATCTACAGCATTAGGATTATCAAAGTCATAATTCCCAAACTCATCTCTGGAAATACGCTCAGGAGGTAAGAAGTAGTCATCCATCTCAATAACAATAGGCTTTAAACCATTTACTTTAAGCTGAATCTGAAGTCTCTTACTAAAAGTAGTCTTACCTGCAGAGGATGGACCAGCAATCAATACAAGCTTCAAATCAGGAAGTTTTGAACAGATTTCGTCAGCTATTTGAGCTATTTTCTTTTCGTGAAGAGCCTCTGCAACCTTTATCACCTCAGAGATTTCACCCTTTTCAATAGCCTCATTAAGAGAAGATACATCTACGAGTCCTAAGATCTCAAGCCAGTTTTTATATTCATAAAAGGCTTGAAAGAGTTTTACTATCTCTCTAAACTCACTTAATTTCTGAATATCTTTATCATCAGGAAGGATTAATATAAAACCTGGTTGATAAAGTTTTAAGTCAAAGGTTTTTAAAAAGGAGGTTGAGGGAACAAGAGGCAAAAAGGAATATTCATAGTGATCATCAATATAATAGAGAGGAATCTCCTTAAAAGGTATGTATTTAATTAATCTAATTTTATCCTCTTCATTTCTTTCTTCAAATATCTTTAATGCTTCCTCTTTACTTACCAACTTCTTCTGTATAGGTATATTCTGCTCCACAATTTCCATCATTCTTTCCTTTATTCTCTCTATATCTTCCGCCTTTGGTGCATAATTTCTAAATCTACCATATAGACTTTTGTGATAGGAGTGCTCTACTAAAACTCTCTGATCTGGCATCACAAGAGAAACAGCAAAGTTAAGAAGAAATATATAACTCCTTTCCAATATTCTCCTTCCAATATTAGACCTACTTCCAATAATATCAAGTTTTGTATCGTCCTCCACTATATAATTTAAAGTTTCAATATTCCCATCTACTTTTACTGCCACAGGAATTTCCCCGGGATTTAAAAGTTTATCCACAATTTCAGAATAGGCATTTAATACTTCTATCAGAGACTTTGGTTTTTCTATTTCTGTTCTTATGGCACCTCTAAACTCAATATTTATCATTTTTGAAGCCCTCCAAACTGCGTTTGTGAATATTTGATTTTAATTTTATAATAAGTTATCCTTAATTTAAAGAAAGGAGTTGAAAATTATGAAAAAACTCTTAATTCTCCTAATTTCTCTAATTGTAATACTTAGCCTTTCTTATGCCCAAAGTTCAGAACTCAAACTAATAGGAATAGCAATAGCAGAAAACATTGGGGAAGATGAGTATGGATTAACTACTATTGACGGATTATTTAGCATAATACACTTTGAGGATCTTCCTGCCACTGACACTCTCCCTGTATATTCAAGATGGATGGGATATGGAAAACATCATATTGAAATAAGTATAGTAACACCCACAAAAGACAAAGTTTTGGCATCTACTGAAGACAATTTTGAACTTAAAAGTAACAATGAAGTAATATATTCCTTTGGATATCTAAAAGATGTAGCTTTTGAAGATTCTGGTGTTTACTGGATACAAGCAAGGGCGAACGGAAAGGTTATAAAAGAAATACCAGTTTTCATCTTAAAAGGAGAGGAAGATTTAAATCCTGAGGATTTTGATGCAAATCCTATTCCTATTTTTTCACTACCTTGTATAGAAGTTTATGAAAATGATCATGGGCTAACCTCTCTTTCTGGAGTTTTTGAGTACTACACTACTTCTGAACTTCCTTTTGAGGATACTTTTATCATCGCCAACGGATTTTTATCAGGTGAGGGTAATTTTACTCAAAGATTTGAGATCCTTTCTCCAAGTGGCAAATTAATATACTCCTCAGAGCCTCAAGAGTTTGAAACCAACATAGGCTCCATAGTTACAGTAACAGATAATGTGGAAAAATTAAAATTTGAAGAAGAAGGAGATTATATAGTAAAAGTTTATCTTAATGATAAAGAAGTTTTGTCCCACGTCATAAAAGTTGTTTTAGAAAAATAAATTAAAGATTTAACAAATAGAGGAGCAAGGGGCAACTTTCCCCTTACTCCTCTATTTTTGCTAAAATATCTGCCTTACTTAGAATTAAATAGTCTTCTCCATCTATTTTTATCTCTGTTCCAGAATATTTTGCAAAAATTATCTTATCACCCTTTTTTACTTTAATAGTCTCATCATCACCCACTTCTATTACCTCTGCAATTTGAGGTTTCTCCTTTGCTACATCAGGGAGAATTATACCCGATGGGGTTTTTTCTTCCTCCTTAACAATCTTAACAAGAACTCTATCCTCTAATGGCAAAACTTTTTTCATAACTTTTCACCTCCCAATTTAAATTATTTTAAACCTAACAAACGATTAATCTTATTCCTATCAAAACCTATTACAATATGCCCATTTATATCAATAACAGGAACTCCCATTTGCCCTGACTTCCTCACCATTTCTTCTGCTGCTTTTCTATCCTTAGATACGTCTACATCGTAAAATCTTATACCCCTTTCCCTAAAATATCTTTTTGCTGCATTACACCAAGGACAACTTGGAGTAGAGTATACAATAATCCTTAAGTTGCTACTCATATTTTCACCTCCTTTTCCATAATATACCCTAAAGGGTATATTATAAGAATACAGGAAAAAAGTCAATTTAAAAATATTTTAAAAATTTGCTAATGAAACTTATGCTATACTAAAAACAATAAATTTCTTTTAAGGAGGTATTGAAGAAATGCCCTTAGTAAACCCAAAGGAGTTATTCCAAAAATGCTATGGTAAATATGCTATAGGCGCATTTAATGTAAACAATATGGAAATACTTCAAGGAGTAATTGAGGCGGCAAAAGAAGAAAGGTCTCCCCTTATTCTTCAAATCTCAAAAGGTGCAAGAAACTATGCAAAACTTATTTATCTCATGAAGCTGATTGAGGCAGCTGTTCAAGATGCTCCAGATATTCCTATCGTAGTACACTTAGATCATGGAGATAGCGTAGAACTTTGTAAAGAGGTCATAGATGCAGGCTTTACTTCGGTAATGATTGATGGCTCTCATCTTCCCTTTGAGGAGAATGTAAGAATAACTAAAGAGGTTGTAGACTATGCTCATCCCCGTGGCGTAGCTGTTGAGGGAGAGTTAGGAAGATTAGTAGGAGTAGAAGAACATGTAGTGGTATCTGAAAGAGAGGCATCCTTTACTGATCCAGACAAAGCGGTAGAGTTTGTAGAAAGAACTGGAGTAGATTCTCTTGCTATTGCTATTGGTACAAGTCACGGAGCCTATAAGTTTAAAGGAGAACCAAAGCTTGACTTTGATAGATTAAGAGAGATTGCAAAAAGACTTCCTGGTTTCCCATTAGTGCTCCATGGAGCATCTTCTGTTCTTCCAGAATATGTAGAAAAAGCCAACCAATATGGCGCAAAACTTGGGGGAGCAAAAGGGGTACCAGAAGAAATGATAAGAGAAGCTACAAAAATGGGTATATGCAAAGTAAATATTGATACCGACTTAAGGTTAGCAGTAACCGCCACTATAAGAGAAGTCTTTGCTCTCCATCCGGAGGAATTTGATCCAAGAAAATATCTTGGCCCAGCAAGAGAAGAAGTTAAAAAGTTAGTAAAACATAAGTTAAGAAATGTTCTTGGATCCAGCGGAACAGTATAATTAAAAAGGGGGGAAGCTTAAACTTCCCCCTTTATGATCTCTACACTTCTTTTTAAATCTTCTCTCTTATCTTTTAAGGAGTTAATCTCTAAAATTATTGTTCCATCAAAGTTTCTTAAGAAATCTAAATACTTTTTAAAATCAATACTACCTTTTCCAAGAGATAAATGTTCGTCCTTTTCTCCATGATTGTCATGAATGTGAACATGGGTTATAAAAGGCTTTAACAAATTTAAACTATAGTCAATACCTTTTTTGGAGATGTGAGCATGTCCAAAATCAAAACAAACTTTTAATTTTCCCCCAAAACCTTTTATAAACTTATAAAATTGGTCCACATTGCTAAAAATATCATTCTCTTCAAAATATGGATTTTCAATACATACCTCTACATCATATTTTTCAGCCTTTTCAAGAATAAATTCTAAAGCTTTTCTTAATCTTCTTTGAGCAAGAAATATTAAGACCAAGTGGCTTAAAGGAACACCCCCAGGATGAAGCACTGCTCTCTTAATCCCCGCCTTCTCCCCATATTCAATAGCTTTTAATATGGACTCTATACTTTTTTCCCATACTTCATCATTAAAGGATGCTAAATTTATATCAATATAGGGAAGGTGCATGGTAAGGAAAATATCATTTTTTACTGCAAATTCTTTAATAGATTCTGGCTTTTCGCAAAACTTTCCTCTATAGAAAAGAACTAGATCTCCAAAAAGTTCAAGAGTATTACCCCCAAGTTTTTTAGTAATACTTATAGCCCTTTTTACTGAGAGGGTTTTTAGTGATAAAAACGAAAAACCTATTTTCATACTAAAAGTATTATATTATACTATAATTGAGTATGAAGAAAATTCTTATAGTTTTTGCTTTATTAATAACTTTATTACTTCTAAATTCAACCTTTGCCACAGAGGTTGATGAAAGTATTTATTTTGATGCAAAATCCTCTTCCTTGGGTTTTACTTTCGTTACCTTGGATAGCGAAGGAGAAACCTACTTTTTTAATCCCGCTACGTTATCCTTAAAGAAATTTTCCTATTTTTCTCTTACCTTTGACAACTTAACCGATAACCCAAATCTAAAACTTTCCTACTTTTATCCCTCTACTACAATTTATTCTATAACTGCAGACTTAATTTTGGATAAGAATACTAAGGAATACTCATTAAAAAATATAAGAGGTGCTATAGCTTTTCCCCTTACTTCATATATATATTTAGGAACCAGTGCCATGTATTTAGAAGAAGAGAATCTAATAAAAGGTGATATTGGACTGATGATAAAAATCGGAGACTTCTTACGTACAGGAATTGTTGGAGAGGGCTTTACCATAGAAAAAATATCTGATCAAGTTTATAAAATTACCTTAGCATTAAGATATAACATAGGGCTTAGTTTTTCCCTTTTTAATAATTCTACAAACATCTACTTAGATCTTATAGATGTGGAGAACTTTAGTAATACTAAAGATTGGAGCCTAATAAGATTTGGAATTGAACAAAAATTAGGAAATATATTGGTAATAAGAATAGGCTCAAAGGGGGATATTACAAACTTAGCCAATTACACTTTTGGATTAGGAATAAATTTGAACAGATTTAGTTTAAGCATTAGTGCTTTTTCAGAAAATATAGAAAATAGTGATACATCCCTTGAAAATATTAAACTAAAATACAAATTAACAGGAACTTTAAGATTTTAATAATCAATTCCCCACCTTGCGGAAATTCCTTTACTATAAGGATGTCTAACCTCTTTCATCTCAGTAATAAGATCCGCTAAATCCATGATTGCCTCAGGCATATACCTGCCTGTAAGTATAATTTCTAACTTTTCTGGCTTATTTTTTAGAAATTCTATAATCTCTTCCGCAGATATGATCTTATAAAAAATAGCAAGACTTATCTCATCAAGCACTATCAAATCATAATCCTCAATTACACTTTTAACCCTTTCCCAACCTCCTCTCACCACTTTAATGTCCATTTCAGAGGGGCCCTCTTTTCCAATAAAACATTCATAACAATTATTACATTCAACAATATTTTCCCTTATCCCTGAGGAATAAACACAATCTCTTCCAAACTGCCAAAAAGTGATATTCTGTGAATTTTTTAAGAAAAGAAATTCTCCTGTAAAACTATTGCCTTTTATAAACTGGACAAAAAGTACTTTAAGTCCATGTCCCGCCGCCCTTATACTCTGTCCGAGGGCGGCGGTAGTTTTACCTTTTCCATCTCCTGTATAAACCTGTATTAAACCTCTACTAAGCTTGTTTATAGACATACATAATAGACTTCTTTGATATTCTCTATATTTTTAAGTTCTCTAAGAACTTTATCATCTACAGGATTATCAATAACAAGAACCATGACCGCATCTTTGCCAATTCCCTTCCTTCCAACCTGCATTGCAGCGATGTTTATATTATTTTTTCCAAGTACAGTACCTACCTGCCCTATTATGCCTGGTCTATCTATATGAAATGCAATAAGCATATACTGAGAAAGAGCAAGATCAAGATGATAATCCTGTATTGCTAAAATTCTTTCTTGATTTCTGCTTACTGTACCTGAAACTTCTATAAATCCTTTCTCAGTCTTTAACCTTAATCTAATTGAAGATCTATAAGTATTCATCTCTTCAGTTCTTACCTCTACTATTCGCAATCTCCTACCCTTTGCCATAGCCATGGCATTTATCAGATTCACTTCTTCTCCTAATATAGGCTCCAAAAAGCCTTTTACTACTGCAGAGGCAAGAGAGGTTTCAATTCTTTGGGCTAAATCTCCACATATTTGTATTTCTAATTCTTCAGGATTAGCATTTGTTATCTGCGCTAAAAGTTTTCCAAGTTTTTCTCCCAATTTTGCAAAAGGCATTATTTCAGGAGATATTTGTATAGGCAAGTTAACTGCATGACTTACCATCTCTCCTTTGAAAAATCTGATTATCTCCTCAGCAACTATAAGAGCCACTTTTTCTTGAGCCTCTTGAGTTGATGCACCAAGATGAGGAGTCAAGACCACATTATCTAAAGTTAACAGCGGATTATCAGGATTTATAGGCTCGTTTTTAAAGACATCAAGGGCAGCACCCGCAATTTTCTTTTCCTTCAATATTTCATATAAAGCATCTTCATCTACCAATCCTCCACGAGCACAATTTATTAAATATGCGGTAGGTTTCATCATTTCTAATTCCTTTTTCCCTATAAGATTCTTCGTATCTTGAGTCAAAGGAAGATGTAGGGATACGTAGTCTGCCTCCTTAAGTAGAGCTGGTAAATCACTATATAACTCCACATCCAACTCTTTTGCTTTTTCAGGTGAGATAAAAGGATCATAAGCAATAACTCTCATCTTAAAGGATTTAGCCCTTTTGGCAACCTCTGAACCTATTCTACCGAGTCCTACAAGTCCTAATGTCTTTCCATACAACTCATTACCTATAAAGCTTTTCCTCTCCCATTTGCCTTGCCTTAAAAGAGAAAAAGCTTGGGGAATTTTTCTTGAAATAGCAAGCATCAATCCAATCGTATGTTCACATGCAGCTATAGTATTTCCCTCAGGGGCATTTATTACAAGTATTCCCTTTCTGGTAGCCTCCTCCACATCTATATTATCAACTCCAACTCCTGCCCTTCCTATAACCTTTAAATTCTTAGCCCTTTCAATCACATCCTTAGTTACCTTTGTTTCTGATCTCACTACAAGGGCCACATAATCTTGTATTATGTTTAAAAGCTCATCCTTAGGAAGACCTGGTTTATAATTTACCTCAAAGAATTCTTTTAGTTTATTTAATCCAACTTCTGCTATAGGATCTGAAACAAGAAGTTTATATTTTTCCACTTTTTAAACCCCCTCCAATCTTTCTAATTTTTATAATATTCAGCGAAAACCTCCTCTGCTACCTGTACCCCTTTACCCTTTATACCTTTATATCCTAAATTTTCCAAAGCAACTTCTATAGCTGAAATTGCCACTAATATATCGGTAGGCTCCACATAACCTAAATGTCCAATTCTAAATATCTTTCCTTTGAGACTTCCTTGACCTCCAGCCAAAACAACTCCAAATTTATTTCTTATGTATTTTCTCAGCTCATCAGGATTAACATTTTCTGGTGGAACCACAGGAGTTACTGTATCCGATGCCCATCTCTCATCGGTAAGAAGTCTTGTAACTCCAAGAGCTTTTATTGCTTCACGCACTGCTCTTCCCAAAAATTTATGTCTCTTAAAGTTTTCCTCTAAACCTCTAGTCAGGATATTTTCAAGGGCTTTCTTAAGGGCAAAAACCACGGAAACTGCAGGAGTAAAAGGTGTAGCTCCCTCTTCAAGGAATTTCTTTGCTTGCTTTAGATCAAAATAGAAGCGAGGAAGATTCGCCTTTTCATTATATTTCCATGCTAATTCACTCACCGAGACCATAGCAAGTCCAGGGGGAGTCTCAAGAGCTTTTTGGGAAGCTGTAACTACTATATCAATTTTTAATTCATCGGTGGGCAGATCAATAGCACCTAAAGAACTTACCGCATCCACCACAAGAAGTCTCTCAGGATTTTGCTTTACAATAGGAGCAAGCTCTTTTAAGTCATTAGTCACCCCCGTAGAAGTCTCATTATGAGTTAAAAATACTCCTTTAATATCAGGATTTTCCTTTAAAGTTTTTTCCAGAACTTCAGGCTCTACCCCCTTACCAGGTTCGCATTCAATGGTCTTTATATTTAATCCATATGTCTTACATATCTTCGCAAATCTTTCACCAAAAACCCCACAAATTCCTACTAAAACAGGATCTCCTTGAGAGAAAAAGTTTGCCACTGCAGCTTCCATTCCACCCGTTCCAGAGGCTGTTAATATAAGTACATCATTTTGGGTTTTAAATACTTTTTTCAAAAGTTCAGTGGAAGTTTTAAGTACGCTGGCAAATTCTGCTCCACGATGATTTACCATTTCCCTTGCCATCTCAAGAAGTACATCCTGGGGTACAGGAGTGGGACCTGGAATCAATAAATAATTCTTAGGCATAAGAACTTCACCTCCAATACTTTTTACTCAACTGATAATATAACTCCGCATTCCTTTTAATATGTAAAATCTCTTCTTCCCTCACACTTCTTACTATCTTTCCAGGAACACCAATAACTACAGAACCTTCTGGAATCTCTTTACCTTGAGGAATAAGGGTTCCTGCACCAATAATAGAGTTCCTACCTATGACTGCACCATCAAGAATAATTGCTCCCATTCCAATAAGAGTATTATCTTCTATTTTACAACCATGAATAATTGCAGAATGCCCAACAGTTACATACTTACCTATATATACTGGTTTACCTTCATCTACATGAATCACTACATTCTCCTGAATATTAGTATATTCATCAATAAAAATGGAGTCCAAATCACCCCTTATTACTGCAAAATCCCAAATATTTACCCCTCTCTTAAGTGTTACCTTACCTATGATGACAGCCCTATCCGAAATATAAACTTCCCTATCAACTTGGGGCAAGTT
Source organism: Dictyoglomus sp. (assembly GCF_049968615.1). NCBI lineage: Bacteria > Pseudomonadati > Dictyoglomota > Dictyoglomia > Dictyoglomales > Dictyoglomaceae > Dictyoglomus > Dictyoglomus sp. Next base: position 56,404 of record NZ_JBMFQK010000006.1, read on the forward strand.
TTCCTCAAAAGATTTCAACATTTTTATAACTCCTTAACAAAAAGGAGAATCTCTTAAAATTAAGAAACTCCCCTTTCTCCATTGAAAGCTAATTTTCTTTTATTCTATTAAAGGAGTAAAATTATATCAAGATATATGAGGTTAAAATTTATTTAAAAGAGTTTATGAGGACAAATCTATTTTAAAAATGTCATTTATTTTTTCTTCCTCAAGAATCTCAGTAGTTCCCAAAAGAATTCCTCCCTCTTCCACCGATATCTTCCCTCCCAGCTTTAAGTCCCCCTTAAGCTTTCCCGTAGAAAGAATCTCTATAGATTCTTTACAAATAACATTGCCTACAATCTCTCCTATTACAACCACCCTATTAGCCTTTATATTTCCTTCTACATATCCTGTCTTACCCACTATCACAGTATCTTTAGCCTCAATATCTCCTTTAAACTTCCCATCAATCCTCAACGAAGCCTTTGAGATAATCGTTCCCTCCATTTCAGTTTGAGATCCAACAATAGTCTCCATAACTTCTGATTTTTCCCTTTTGCCCAACATAACTCCTCCTCCCTAAATTTAATATAATTTTCCAATCTTAATAAGGTCTACGGACAAATATGCCGAAGGATTGACAGGAGACCCTCCCCTTCTCACCTCATAGTGAAGATGAGGACCTATACTGGTTCCCGTACTTCCCACTCTTCCAATAAATTGTCCTTTCTTTACAAACTGTCCAACCCTCACAGCATATGATGATAAATGAGCATAATATGTAATGATACCTCTCCCATGATTGATCTTTATCACTTTTCCATACCCACTTTCCCATCCCACAAACGACACTATGCCATCAGCAGTAGCATAAACAGGAGCTCCCCAAAAAGTAACTATATCAATTCCTGTATGAAATGCCATTCTTCTAAATATGGGATGAAATCTCCAACCAAATCCCGAAGATATAAATCCAAAGGTGGGCCAACGAGAAGGAGTTACTGCAAGAAGGGTCTTTCGCCTATCTATCTCTTTTTCTATCTGAAGGAGTACTTTTTGTTTTTCCTCAATTAGGGTTTTAACTTCTACGATTTTCCTTTGAATATCATAAGTCTCATTATCAGGAATTGAATTGGTTCCAAGACTTACCATCTTTATATCTTTGGGAGGAGGAATCATTCCTTTTATTCCTAACAAATTTTTAATTTTCTTCTCCATCTCCTCAAGTTCCTTTAACTTTTGCCTCAATACTTCAATCTCTTTTAACTGAGCCTTTTGCTGTTCTGTTACTTCTTCTAACACCTCCAAATGTTTCACTTTATTAAATCTGTTATTGGCAATTCTATAAAGAGTTAGAGAAGTACTTATAATTCCTATAATAGCAAAGATTATAATCAATATTAAACTTATATGGATCCTACGAGACTTTGCATTGGAAGCATCGTGGGGAATTATCATTATGGTAAAAAACTTTCTCTTCCACCACTTACGCTTTTTAGCCATAATAAATTTACCTCAAGTTAAATAATATATAAAATTAATCTATTTAATTAAGAAACCATACTTTAAAATTTTGTAAAAATTATAGCAGAGAAAAATCAAAGTGTCAAGAAATTAGTAATTTACTTATTTTTAAGGCATAAAGGGGAAATTAGAGTTTTATGTTATAATAAACAAAAAGTGAGGTGATGGTTAATGCCTATATTAAAAACCATAGCTAATACCCTCACTATCTTCAGGTTCATCATAGGCTTTATTATAGCCTCTATTGGAAATATCCAAAGAAAATTAGGTTTAAAAAATGCTATATTATGGCTTATCCTTGCTTGGATCACCGATGTACTTGATGGATACTTGGCAAGAACTTCAAAAATGCCAGAAGATTTTATTGGAAAACATGACATCTATGCAGACATGACCGTATCTGCTGGTGTTCTATACTTCCTCACAATCTCTAACTTTATCTCCTGGAAATTTACTTTAATTTTTGTGATCACTGCTGTTTTTCTTATATGGTATTTTAAAGAAAAAGCAGTAACAGACGGAATCCAAGCTGTACCATACGCTTTAATAATTTATACCTCTTTAAAATATGACCCAAGCTATGGATATTTGATAATTGCTTATCTTTTATTCCTTATTTTTATCACCTGGCCCAGATTCCCGAAAGAGAAGGTTCCAGAGTTTATTAATGGAATAAGAAATATATTTAAAAAATGAAAGGTAAAAGTTTAATCCATAAAAACTGGGAAGAAGCCTTTCACTGGGAGGGATGTCCTCTTTGTTATTTAGTACAAAAAGCCTTAAGAAGTTATATGGAAAACTTTTTATATGAAAATGTAAATGATGTCTTATTAAGAAAGAGCATAAGAGAAAAAGGAGGATTCTGTGAGAACCATCACTTACAACTTCTCACCTTTAGAGATTTTTTAGGGATAAGCATTATCTATGAGGATATAATAAAAAATTTTATTATTCCATCACTTAAAAATAAAGAAATTCCAGAAACGAAGAGTTGCATATTTTGTGAAAAGGAAGAGGAATACGAAAAATTATATATTCAAAGCCTCTCTGAAGTTTTAAAAAATCAGGAAACTTTCAATCTATGGAAGGAAATAGCTTATGATTTTTGTCAACCCCACAAAGAAAAGATAAAAACTATTTCTCCAGATACCTATAAAAGAATTGAGCCCTATTTATCTCATAAAAAGAGAAAATATCCTGAATATTTTTACGAATCTTTTTCCTGGGATAAAGATTATTCAGAACTTTTCTTAAAGAAACTAAGAATATTAGAACTTAAGAAGCCAAAATGAAGATTAAGAAATGTCCTATTTGTGAAAAGATAAGAGAAGAAAAAGAAAAAAGATTAAAAAATTTAGGTAAAAAAGTCCATCTCTGCAAAAATCATTTGAAAGAAGCCTTTACTGTAAACCCTAATATATTAGAACTCTTGGAATTTGAAGATAATAAAGAGTGTCCTATTTGTACCCTTGAAAAGGAGATTACCTATGCTTTCCAAGGAGAAGTAAAAGACTTATGTCTTTATCATTTAAGAATGTTAAGAGATAGAATAAAAGATGAGGATTACGAAGAAATAGTAGAAAGATGGAAAGAATATGAAAAACACTTGAAGGAAATGGATGAGCAAGTAGAATTAATCCTTGACCTTATCACGGGATGTGGAAGGATTATAAGAAAGTAATTTCTTAGCTTGCTCTTTGAAATTCTCTTTATATTTTCTTTTTTCTTCCTCATTTAAAGGCGCAAATTTCAAGGCATAATATAAGCCTGCAAAATTTCTTCCTAAATCCCCCAAAGGCTCCAGCATATTGTATAGACTAACATCCTCTTTAATAAATCCTTTTCTTTTCAATCTTTTAATTACCCTCCTAAAGATTCTATCCTCCTCTGTAAGTCTAAGAAAATTCACAAAATTTCTCATCAGTAAAAAGGAGAATAAAACAAAAACAGGAATAACTATATACTGATACTTATTTAAAACTTTATAAGCTCCAACAAATACATTTTGTACAATTATCCCAATGGAGTTAAAGATTATCCCTAAAAAGTTTGCCGACTCTTTCCTTTCTCTTTCTTCTGAGTCCAAAGCAAAAGGAGTAGGATCTATTGTAATCCAGCCCAAAGGCTCAAGATATATTTCAACCCAGGCATGGGCATTCTTCACCTTTACCTCATACATTCCAGTCCAAGGATTAAGATCTCCAGGACCGTATCCTGTAACAAGTCTACTGGGAACTCCAATAATTCTTGCCATAACCGCAAAGGCTGTTGCAAACTGTTCACAATATCCCTTTTTAACTTCAAAAAGAAAATTGTCCACTGCATCCTCATTATCAGGGAGAGGTGGTATATCGAGGGAGTATTCATAATTGTCTTCAAGATAATTTTTAATTGCCATCAATTTTTCCCATGGAGTTTGGTATCCTTTTGTTATTTCAAAGGTAAGATCTTTTACCCTTTTAGGAATATTAGGTAATTGCAAATAATTTAAAAACTGATTTTGAGGAGGAATTTTAGTCTCCAATAATTCCTTAGTAGAATAATATTGCTCTTGATAAAAACCAGTATATATAAGTCCCTTAGGAAGTTCGAAGGGAGACCTATATCCGTCCTCACTATCCTTAAAGATAATTGGAGAGGGATAATAAAGCCTTTCTGTACCCTTAGGAAGGAAGATTATGTTATTTTGAAAATCTCTTTCAATAAAATAAGTGGCTCTTTGAAGGTATTCTTCTTGCCTTGTATTTTCTTTTAGAAGAAAGGGTTGACTTATGGTATCTATGGTTTTTACTTCTTCTTTACTTTGATACCATCCAAAACCATTATAGGTATCAAAGGCAATTCCCCTGTGATAAATACCCCAAGGTGTTAAAACTCTAAATATAATAGAGGAAGAAAGTTCTCCCCTCTGCCTTAAATCAAGAAATGGTGCAAAACCATAGTATTCTTCAGGATTAAATTTTAAGGGTGGAATTTTCCTTCCTTCAGGAAGTTTATAGAGGTTGCTGGCTTCGGCATAGGGAGATTTTAACTCTCCCTGAAAATTAGTAAGCCTCGTTATTAGCTGAGACATTATGTCTTGCCTAAAGCCTATTCTTATATCCTTAGGAAGAAGAGGGAAAATTAAAAAGCCTACGAAAAGTACGAAAAGAGTAATGGAAAAAATATATCCTGGAACAATTCTATAATCATTAACTAACATAAGGAATATAATCATCCCCAAAAGGAAGAAAAGAAAGAACACAATAAAAATTGCTTCCCTTGCAAATATTCCAGCAATAATCATAAGAATAATACTTATAAAGAAGGAAAAGCCAAGATCAAGTCTTGTAGGAAGATCAAAACTATGAATAGTATTAAGATTAATCAAGAAAGTAGCAAGGGGAATACGAGGATCAAAAGGATTTTTAATTAATTCCACAAAAAATTGCCTCAAAAAGTACATCATACCTATGGTCATTAAGATCTTTAAGAGGATATTTCTTTCTTTTCTTCTATAGTAACTAAATACAAAACCAATCAAAGTTAAAAGAATTATACTAGAGATATAGATAGAAGAAAGATTCAAAAAATACCATACTGAAAAAAGAGAAACCACAATAAGATAAAGGGTTATCCCTCTCAAAAGTATGGAATCTTCAACTACATTTTTTATAAGTCTGATTCTTTTCCTTTCCATAACCTTAAAGATTTTACTGCAAAGTTCCTCGTCTTTTCAACTTTGATTTAAAACAAGAAATCGAGAAAGAAATTCCTGAGGATCGTCTCCTAAACTAAAGATAAAACCTTTGTTTAATACAATCTCTTTCTTATGGTATTCCACACCTATAATTTTGTTTATTTTAACCTTTTCGTCCCAAAACCTATAATTGAGAGTAAAAATTATATCATAATCATAATTCTTAAAACTTATATTTCTTCTCTCTATAAGCTGAATTTCAGCTAAGTACTTCTTTAGTTCATCTGAAGTCTTAGGATTAAATTCTTCTTCACCCCTCAAGTCTCTTATGGAAAGCGGTATATTTAGAGAAAAAGAAGGAATAAGAAGGGAATGGACAAATCTCAAAAGTTGATCAAACTCCTCCTCAGCTATAGAGTCTTTTTTATCCACAGAATTATCAATTAAAATCATTAGAGACCCTTTTTTTAACTTTTCAAAATTTTTTGATAAAAGTTTTCCCTTTTTAGCTGAAGCCTTCCAAGCTACAATCTTTAAAGGATCTTGAGGTTGATAATCTCTAAGAGAATGAAACTCTTCTCCTATCACCGATAGAAAAGAAGAAGAGGTTTTATTTCCCTCCCCATCTGTAAGATAAATATCCTGAGACAAGGGATAAAATGAAGGATAGATATAAGTTACCCCATCCACCTTGTAGTTTTTACTGAGATAAAGAAGTCCCAAAGTACCAGTAAATCTTAAATTTAAAGTCTTTAAATAGAATATTCCCCTTTTTTTAAAGTGAAAATATATGGAAATCTCTTTTTTCTCTTTTCCCCTTAAACCCCCAAGAGGGGTTTTCCCTTGAAGATTTATAAATACCTGTCCCTTAGGAATTTTAGAATTATTTTCAAAGTAAATATTTATAAACTCATATTCATTCTCTTTCACAAGAAGAGGCATTTGAACTTTTACTCTAAGATTTAATGGCTGAAGTATTATTTCAAAGAAATTTATCATGTAAAGACCCATGATAAACGTGGATACTAAAAGTACAGGAGTTGATGAAACATTCAAACCTATAAGGTAAAGAACAATATCAAAGAAAATTAATAAGTATCCTATGGATGTAAGACTAAAGTATGTCACCACAACCTTACCTTTGGTATTTTTACTCTTTTTAAAACATCTCTTATTATATCTTCTCTAAAAGATCTTCCCATATTACTTCCTTCCTTAGGAATGACCCTATGCACCAATATAGGTACTGCCATTTTTATAACATCCTCAGGTATCACATAATCTCTGCCAGAAAGGAGCGCATACCCTTGAGCTCCTCTCATAAGAGATATGGAAGCTCTGGGCCCTGCCCCAAGGGAAAACAAAGAATCATCCCGAGTTATATTAACAATATTTACAATATATCTCAAAATATCCTTATCAATATAAATCTCCTTAACTAAATCTTGAGCCTTAATTAAATCTTCTTTCTTCCAAACAGGCTCAATTCTCTCCAGAGGATGAATCATCTTTTGATTTTCAAGCATTTTAACTTCCTCCTCCATAGGAAGATAACCCATGGAGAGGGAGATAAAGAACCTATCCAATTGGGACTCTGGCAAAGGATAGGTTCCAAAATGTTCTCTGGGATTTTGTGTGGCTATCACCATAAAGGGCTTAGGAAGTTCATAAGTAGTACCATCTATGGTCACTTTGCCCTCATCCATTGCCTCAAGAAGACCTGCTTGAGTCCTGGGGGACGTTCTATTTATCTCATCAGCAAGAAGAATATTTGTAAAAATAGGGCCTGGTTTAAACTCAAACTCTAAGGTCTTAGGATTAAACACATTCACTCCAAGTACATCCGACGGCATAGTATCAGGAGTAAATTGAATCCTTCTAAAATCAAGTTCAATACTCTCTGCAAGAGATTTTGCAAGGACTGTTTTACCTACACCAGGAACATCTTCAAGCAAAATATTGCCTCTGCTTAGTAAAGCCACAATTACATAGTCAATTACCTCATCCTTTCCTACAATAACCTTTTTGATGTTCTCTCTTAAAAGCTGTAATCTTTCTACTATTTCATTTAAAAAAGTCTTCATATTGTACTTTAACCCTTTCTTATGGTCTTTATCATATGCCTAATAACTGCATAAATTCCACCAACAGTCATAAAAAAGTCAAATAAATTAAGATAAAATTCAAAAGGGAAAAACCATTTAGAAAGGTAGTGAATAAAAACAATTATCTCAAGAATTAGCCCCATAAATAAAATTACTAATACTCCTCTATAAAATTCCATTTTTTCAAACCTCCATTAATTTCTAAAAAATATTTTACATCAATTTTTCAACTTATTTAATGCCCTTTTCTTATAGATCTTAACACTACTTCTTGATATTCCTAAATACTTTGCAACCTCCCTTTCACTATGTCTTGAATAGAAAATTAAAATAATTATTTGTTTCTCTCTTTTAGACAGTTTTGAAAAATCTATGAATTTTATCATACTCTCCTCTTCAAAGGCCTCATAAGAGACATTATTTCCTTCCAAGTAAAGATCTTTTCCTTTTAATTTTTCCCTTATTCTCAAAAGTCTATAATAGAGAGCCTTCTTCACATATCCTGAAAGGTTTCCCTTTTGAGAATCATATCTTCTTAGCACCTCTAAAAGGGCTATTTCTCCCTCTTGTTTAAAATCCTCAAAATCAATTTCAGGAATATACAGCATCTTTAAATACTTAAAAAGAAGCGGTTTATAAGCTAAAAATAAAATTTCTTCTCTCATAATCCCTTCCTCCCAATTTTTATAACCGTATTATATTTACTTATAGTAAAATTTTCAAGAGATATTTTTAAATATTAGTAAAAAAAACGAGCAAAAGACCAAATAATTTATCAAAGTGATATAATTATTGAAAAGAATTGGAAGGGAGGTAAAAAATTGATACTAAGCGATAAGGACATTAAAAAATACCTTGAGGAAAGAAAATTAGTAATTCATCCCATAGATGACCCCCAAAAACAAATTCAGCCATCCTCAGTAGATTTAAGGCTTGGAAACAGTTTTCTTCATTTTAAAGTTGAAGGAAGAGCATATATTGATCCTACAAAAGATAATCCCCAGGATCTCATGGAAATCATAGAAATAGAAGAGGGTAAACCCTTCTTCTTAAGGCCAGGAGAATTTGTCTTGGGAACCACTATTGAAACCGTAAAACTTCCTGATGATCTTGTAGCGAGAGTTGATGGAAGATCCAGCTTGGGAAGACTTGGCATAATAGTACATGCTACAGCGGGATATGTAGATCCAGGTTTTTGTGGACAAATCACCTTAGAGCTTTCAAATATCAATAGGGTTCCTGTAGCCCTTTATCCTGGCATGAGAATATGTCAGATATCTTTTTATAAATTAACCTCCCCAGCAGAGACTCCCTATTATAAAAAAGCTGGAAGTAAGTATCATAACCAAAAGGGTCCTACAGCAAGCAAGCTTAATATAGACTTTTGTGTAAAGGAGGATAAATAAAATGGAGTGGAAAAAAATATCCTTTGGCAAAAGAGAGCTCTGTTATGAAATTACTCTAAATGATGTTAAAATGGTAATCACCGCCGATGTGGGTCCAAGAATAATCTTTTTTGGATTCAAAAATGGAGAAAATGTATTATTCCATGATACCGAAGAAAGGTTATCCATAGGAGAAATGAAAATCTATGGAGGACATAGATTCTGGATATCTCCTGAAACCAAGTTTACTTATTCTCCGGACAATAATCCTTGTAGGGTAATAGAGGATAAAGATAAAATTAGTTTTGTATCCTATGATCCCATAACCGAAATAGAGAAAAACTTAACCATATTAGAAAGGAATGGAAGATTCGTAGTAAGGCATATCCTTGAAAATAAAGGAAAACTATTATATCAGGGCGCTATATGGGCTTTGACTTGTATTCCTCCAAAAAAAGGAATTATCTTCTTTCCATGGGGAACCTTAGGAGAATGGAAGCTTAAAAAAGTAATTTATTGGCAGAAGTGGGCAGGAGAAGCCACAACTAATGTAAAGAGTTCCCAATTTGTTCCAGAAGATGATCTCTTTCTCATTTATCCATCGGGAGAGACAGGAAAAGTAGGAACTACAGGATACGAGGGTTTTGTAGGAGTAACCACAGAAAATTATACCTTTATTAAAAAATTCAATTTTGTAGAAGGAGCTATATATCCCGATGATAATTGTGCTATACAGGTCTATACTTCAGAAAATTTCTGTGAGTTAGAAACCTTAAGTCCATTATATACTTTTAATCCAGGTATATCTTATATCCATGATGAAGAATGGATTCTTCTACCCTATAAAGTAGATCCAAAGAAAGGAGATGAAATTAGAAAACATCTATGAACAATAAATTCATAATTGTAATCTTTGGTGGATTAGGAGACTTAGCTCAAAATAAATTATATCCTGTAATTTACAGTCTATATAAAAAATATAGACTTCTAAACTGTACAAAAATTATTTCTACAGGAAGAAGACCTAATGTGGATAAAGAAAAATTCCTAAAAATTTTAGAAAAATCTATAAAAACTCATGATGATTATTTCTTTTCTTTGTTTGATTTTGTAAAGTTTGATTTAGAAAAAGAGGAAGAATATAACCATCTCAAAAACGTGCTCTCCAACTTTAAAGAAGAAGAGTTTATATTCTACTTGGCCACTCCTCCTACCACCTTTGAAACCATTATCAAAAACTTAGGAGAATTCTTAAAAAGCTTTCCTAATAAAAGAAAAATCGTCATCGAGAAACCCTTTGGTTATGACCTCTATTCAGCGCAAAAATTCAATCAACTTATAAAAATTTACTTTAAAGAAGAGGAAGTATACAGAATTGATCACTTCTTAGGAAAAGAGACCGTACAAAACATTTTTGGTCTCAGATTTTCCAATATCATTTTTGAAGGAATATGGAATAGGAATTTTATTGATCATATTCAAATTTCAGCCTTAGAAGATATAGGAGTAGAAGGAAGATTAGGATATTACGACAAAGTGGGTGCCCTCAGAGATATGATCCAAAATCATTTAATCCAGATATTGTCAATTGTAGCTATGGAACCTCCTTGTTGTATTAACGAAAAGGAGATAAGAGATGAAAAAATAAAAGTACTAAAAAGCATAAGAGAAATAAAAAGAGAAGATGTACCTTTGTATGCTGTAAGAGGTCAATATGAAGGATATTTGATAGATGAAAACCTCTCCCAATCAAATACAGAAACCTATGCAGCAGTAAAACTCTTTATAGAAAACTTAAGATGGGACGGTGTACCTTTTTACCTGAGAACGGGAAAAAAACTAAAAAGAAAAGAGACCTCGATAATAATTGTATTTAAGAAGATACCAGGACTTTTCTCTAAAATTCTTGATTGTATGCCCCAAGAAGACATAATAGGATTTAAAATCGCCCCTGAAAATAAGATTATCCTAAGCTTCCAACTAAGACCCTTAGGAGGAAGTATGCTCTCTTGCCCTGTTTCTACCTCTATGGAGTGGACAGGTCCTAATATAGAAGCTTATGAGACTTTGTTTATGGATATTATAGAGGGAGATCAAAGCCTTTTTATAAGAGAAGACGAGATTGAGAAATCCTGGGAGATTGTACAACCTATTTTAGATTTTTGGAAAGACGACCCCAATATTCCCATATATCCCCAAGGTTCTTGGGGTCCAAAGGAAGCTGAGGAACTAATTAGAAGAGATGGGAGAGAATGGAGATATATAGATGGCTAAAATAAAAAGGATTTCCTTTGAGTTAAAGACCTATGAGTATATAAAACCTTTCCGCATAGCTCCTGGAACTGCTTCCCATACCCATAATTTGGAGGTAAAAATAGAAACCGAAGAAGGTTATATAGGCTTAGGAGAAGCATCCCCTTCTTTTAGGGTTACTGGGGAGAGGATAGAATCTCTGATACCTTTAGAAAGTTTTGTTAATGAACTCTTAAAAGGAAAGGATACTAAAAATTTTAGAAAAATATTTGAAATAACAGATAAATTTTTTGCTTTTCCAAGTCTAAAAACAGCCTTACAATATGCAATTCTTGATGCTTTAAGTGAAGAACTAAGCTTACCAGTATACCAAATATTAGGGGGAGCAAAAGAAAAAATAGAAACGGATAAAACAGTGAGCATAGGAAGTGTGGAAGAAAGAGTTAGAGAAGCAGAAGAAATCTTTAAAGAGGGCTTTAAGGTGATAAAGGTAAAGATAGGATTGGACTTACGTGAAGATATAGAAACCATGGAAGAGCTGGTAAAAAGAATAAAAGGAGTAAAGTACATTGTAGATGCTAATACTGCTTACAACCCAAAACAAGCAGTAATTTTTACTAAAGAACTCTACAAAAAAGGTATTGATATAGAGTTATTAGAACAACCAGTACCTGCTCATGACTTGGAAGGGTTAAAATATGTGAGATTTAATTCTCCTTTCCCTATTGCTGGAGATGAGAGCATTAAGAATAAATATGAGGCTTTAGAAGTTATAAAAATGGAAGCTGTAGACTATATAAACATAAAACTTATGAAATGCGGTATATCCGATGCCTTAGCTATAGTAGAAATGGCCAATACAGCTAACATAAAACTTATGATAGGATGCATGGGAGAATCAAGCCTTGGAATAAATCAAAGTGTTCACCTTTCAGCAGGCCTTGGTGTCTTTGAATTTCATGATCTTGACAGCGCACTAATGATAAAAGAGGACAAATTTAGGGGAAAGTATAAGATAAGAATTCCCTATTATTATCTTGTATAATATATTATGGTTTCCTCAAAACAAAATTCACAGAAGGGGGTGAAACAATGAAAGCCATAGTACTTGCGGGAGGAAAAGGAACAAGACTTTGGCCTCTTTCAAGAGAAAAATTTTCAAAACAGTTTATAAAACTATTACCGGATAAATCTCTCTTAGAAGATACTTATGAAAGGCTCATAAAGTTCTTTAAGCCAGAAGACATTCTAACCATAACCAATAAAGAGTATTTCTATTTTGTAAAAAGCATAACTGATAAATTTGACAAAAGTATGAGCCATAACACTCTCCTTGAGCCAGTAGGGAAAAACACTGCTCCTGCTATAGCTCTTGCTTTAAAATACATATTAGAGAAGATAAATGGAAACCCTGAAGAAGAGGTATTTATCTTTCCCTCTGATCATCTTATAGAACCTCAAGAAAAATTCATAGAGTACCTTAATAAAAGCCTTTCTGCCGTTAACTCAGGATTTATTACTACTTTTGGAATAAAACCTACAAAACCTGAGACAGGATATGGATACATTAAAGCAGGAGAAAATATGGGAGATTTCTTTAAAGTTGAAAAATTCATAGAAAAGCCATCCTTAGAATTGGCAGAAAAATTCCTAAAAGAAGGAAACTATTTCTGGAATGCAGGAATTTTTGCCTTCAAGATCTCAGTAATGTTGGAAGAGTTTGAAAAATATCAAGAAGAAATTTATACCTTGATAACTAAAGGAAGTTATAGAGAAGTACTTGAGAATTTCCATAAAATGCCATCCATATCCATAGACTATGCCATTGCAGAAAAATCTGATAGAGTTGCAGTTATACCCATGGAGCTTATCTGGAGCGATTTAGGTTCTTGGGATTCTTTCTATGAAGTGAAAGAAAAGGATCCTAATGGAAATGTATTATTAGGAGATGTATATGCAATAAATACAAGAAACTCCCTTGTATTCAGCAACAAAAGGCTTGTAGGAACTATTGGAATTGAGGATGCTATTATTGTAGAAACCGATGATGCCATACTCATAAGTAAGAGAGGGAGCGGACAAGAAGTCAAAAAACTTCTTGAAATCCTCGAAAATGAAGGAAGGAATGAAATAATCTATCACACTGAGGTTTATAGACCATGGGGTATGTATAAACTTTTGGAAAAAAATGGAGATTATATAATAAGAAAACTCATAATAAAAGAAGGTGCTTCTCTAACTTGTCATCTCCATAAAAAAAGGACAGAACATTGGATAGTGCTCAAGGGTATTGCTGAAGCAGAGATTGAGAATCGTAAATATTATGTATACGAAGGAGAAAGTATTTTTGTGCCTAAAGGAAAACCCCATCAGTTAAAGAACGCAGGAGAAACCCCTTTAGAGATTATTGAAATCCAAAGTGGCGAAATCTTAAGCGAAGACGACATTGAAATCTTTACAAAAGATGAAGAAGAATTAGAAGAAAAATTAAGGTAGGGTTGACACCCCTACCTTAAAAGAGTTTTTTCCCTCTTTGAATTATTAACCTCATAAAACTCTTGAGCTATATTTACACAGTGATCCCCTATTCTTTCAAGGTCTATAAGAAGATCACTAAAAATTACTCCTGCTATAGGATTACATATACCCTTTTTCATTCTTTCTATGTGAGATTCCTTTGACTCTTTCACTTTATAATCAATCCTTTCTTCCCTTTGAAGGACTTCATCAAGATAATTTGCAGTACTTTCCTTTATCATTGCAAAAGAATCTCTGATATTATCATAAATAATCTTTCTCAGCTCCTCCAAATCTTTCCAAGCATATTCAGTAAATTCAATTCTCTCGGAATTTTTAGCCTCAACCTTTTCCATAACATTGGTAAGGTGATCAGCAATCCTCTCCACATCATCCACAGCCCTTAATATGGCATTAAGTTCTTTTGCTTCACCCTCGGACAAAGAGTCAATAGAAAGTTGGGTAAGATAATTTATTAACGAAGCCTTTAAACCATCGGTTATATCTTCAATAGTCAATATATCTTTATAATGCTGAGTATTATTCTGAAACAAAGAATCCATAGTAAGATTATACATCTCATCCACAATATCACACATCCTAATAAGCTCATTCTTAGCAGCCTCAAGAGCAGCAGAAGGGGTATTTAAAAGTTGAGGCTTAAGAAAGGACGCCTCTCTTCTATAAATTCTTTCTTCTCCAGGGAGAACTTTCTTTATAAGCTCTGCATATTGCTTGGTAAAGAAGATCCATATAGATGCCCAGAGCACATTAAAGAAAGTATGAGCATTAGCAACTTGTCTTGCTACCTCAGCAGAAGTAAGAGAAACAAACCTTTCAAAAATTCCTAAAAAGGGAAAGATAAGTACTACTCCAATGACATTAAAAAATAAATGGGCAAGAGCAGCTCTTTTTGCAGAAATACTTGTACCAATAGAGGCAAGAAGAGCGGTAACACATGTTCCAATATTAGCACCTAATATCACAGGGACCGCAGAAGTCAAATCAATTGCTCCCTTTGCTGCAAGAGCTACCACAATACTCGTAGTAACACTACTACTTTGAATAATTGCAGTTATAATTGCTCCTACAAGTATTCCTAAGACAGGGTTTTTTCCCATTGAGATTATCGCATTATGAAAAGGTTCCCAAGTTCTCAAGGCATGTAAAGAAGAATCCATTAAAGAAATACCCATAAATATCATACCAAAACCAATTAAAGCCTCGCCAATATTTCGGATATACTTCCTTTTTCCGGCAAAAAATAAAAGAAAACCTAAAAAAAGAAAATAAGGTGCCACATCAGTTAACTTAAAAGCAACCAGTTGAGCAGTTATAGTTGTTCCTATGTTTGCCCCAAAGATGATACCAAGAGCACCTTCTAATGTCAAAAGTCCTGCATTTACAAAAGCTACTGTCAAAACAGTAACTGCACTACTACTTTGAACTATTGCAGTTACAAGAGTACCAATTAAAAGACCTCTAAAGGGAGAAGAATTTAATTTCTCGAAGATGGAACGAAGTTTAGACCCAACAGCTTTTTCAAATCCTGAGCTCATTTGGAGAATACCATAGAGGAAAAGACCTAAACCGCCAAAGAGAAGTCCCACATCTTTGTAAGTTAAAGGAAAACTACTCATATATCAGTCTCCCTTTATTTATAAAAATTTATCACACCAAAGGTATTATATCATTAATAAATCACCTCCCCTTATTTTTAATCTATTTTTAACTTTTTTAATCTTTTCTTAAATTTTTACCATCTATATCCTTCCCATAATACCTTGAGAGGTATGTATCTACGATTATAATAAGGAGATCTTTTAAGAAGAATATATCTAACCACAGGTCTAAAGAGTTTTATAAAAAATATCTTATATCCCAAAGCTTTCTTTACATCCTCCACGTAGTCTTCAATGGTTCTCCTTTGATAATGAAGTAAATTTTCGCTCTCTGTAGTATCCATCCAGTCTGTGGCAAAAGGTATGTTGGAAAAAGCCTCTTCAGGAAGCATCCCCACTCCAATACCTTCAAGAACTTTCTCCAATATCTCCCTATAATAATACCAACATCTCGGACCACCACCTATAAGAAGAACCTTACCCCATATTTTCTCGCTTCTTACTCCCTTTGCAATGGCATATCCTACATCTTTTGTATGCACATATTCCATTCTGTTATTCAAAGGCACATCAAACATTCCCTTATCAAGTTTTAAATTTACAGGAAGAGAAGCTGCAAGCCTATATATAGCCCAAGTTAAATTAGAGTTTTTTATTAGATTCTCACACTCTACTTTATGCCTGGAATAGTGTTCTGGAGGATTTACAGGATCGTCTACCCTTCTTGGAGGATCTAAATGTTGAGTTAAGCCAAAAACATGTACCGAAGAAGTGAAAATAATCTTCTTAGGAGATGGCATTTCCTCCATAGCAGATATCAAATTTTTTGTTCCTATAACATTAATTTTATAAGCGATGTCAGGCACTGTTTCCGACTCAAGCCCTGTTGCTGAAAGCTTTGGAATAATAAAAGCAAGATGAACTATTACATCCTGACCTTCAAGAGCTTTTTTAATGTCTTCAATTTTTGTAATATCTCCCCAAAATACTTCAATACCATCCCCATATAATTTTTTTAAGTTCTTAAAAATCCTTATATTTTTCTTTGTCTTCAAATCAAAACATCTTACCCTGTCTCCCTGATTAATCAACTCATGAATAGCGCTTTGCCCTATATTACCAAAAGCACCTGTAATTAAAACCCTCATATTAAAAACCTCCCTTTTCTATTTCAGAAATGATTATTCTAATACCTTCTCTCGCAATTTTCTCCCAATCTTCTTCTTCAGCAAAAATCTGTTGAAGAATAGTTCCAATAGAGAAGGAAATTAAAATACAAGAGATTATATTTGAATCTACATCTTTCAAGCTTCCTTCTTTTTTACCTTTTTCAATCAAAAAACTAAAATAACTTTTATATTTTTTGAAATACTCTCTGAGTTTCTCAAGTATTTCTTTATCCTTTATCCCTTGTCTTAAAAATTCTAAAAAAAGAAAAAACTTTTCCTTAGACTCCTTAAATATCTCCCTAAATATCTCTGACATCCTTATTATCCCAGAAGACACTCTGTCTTCATCCTCCAAATATCCATCAATCTTTACCGAAAGATCAAAAAGCCACCTATCCAAGATTTCAAGAAAAAAAGCCTCCTTAGTAGGAAAATAATGAAAAAAAGCACCTTTACTTACTCCAGCCCTTTCACATATATCGGATATACTGGTGGCATCATAGCCTTTTTGAGAGAAAAGCTTCTCTCCACTTAAAATTAGTTTGCTTTTGGTATCAAGTTTCATCTTTAAAACCTCCTTATATACCAACCAGTCGGTATGTAAATATTATAACAAAAAATTTTTTAACGTAAAAATATATTTTTTAAATAAAATTTAACATAAAATTATTGACTTTCATCAATTTTTGATTAATCATATCAGTATGAAAAGTATGATTAGGGAGGTAAAATTGACAAATGAATAGAAAAATTTACGGAATGGCAACCCTCAGTGAGAGAGGTCAAATCGTAATTCCTCAAGAAGCCAGAGAAGACTTAGACTTAAAACCAGGAGACAAATTAATCGTCATGTGTGTAGGACCTAAAAATGCCTTAATGCTTGTAAAATCTGATTCTCTCCTTGAGCTATTCTCGGAGCTTACAAAAGAACTCTCAGAGCTTGAAAAATTTATATCTAACATAAAGGAGGCAGAGAAAGAATGAAAGTAATTGAGGTTAAAGACTTAGCAAAGACTTACTATTCGCCCTTTGGAAATATAGAGGCAGTGAAAGGAATATCCTTTGAGGTAGAAGAGGGAGAAATTTTTGGCTTTCTTGGTCCCAATGGCGCAGGAAAAAGTACCACCATAATGATGCTAACCACTCTTGTAAAACCTACAAAGGGCACAGCCAAAATTTTAGGATATGACGTAGTTCACCAACCCAACGAAGTAAGAAGAGTTATTGGATATGTCTCTCAAGACCTTACCGTAGACGACACCCTCACAGGTTGGGAAAATATGTACCTACAGGGCAGATTTTACCATCTACCTAAGGAAGTAATTAAACAGAGATCCGAAGAACTGTTAAAACTTTTAAGGCTTTATGAAAGGGCAAAAGATAAAGCAGAAACATATTCGGGAGGCATGAGAAAAAGACTTGATATAGCTATGGGTCTTATCCACAGACCTAAGATTTTATTCCTTGATGAACCTACCCTTGGGCTTGATGTACAAACAAGGCAGGACATATGGGAGTATGTTCAAAAGATAAGGAAAGAAAATGGGATGACCATATTCTTAACAACTCACTATATGGAAGAGGCTGATTCATTATGTGATCGTATTGCCATTATAGATAAGGGGGAGATAAAAGCTCTTGATACTCCAAGAAGATTAAAAGATTCCATAGGTGGAGATCTCATATCCTTAAAAATTTCCAATGAAAGCTTAGAAGAAATTTCCAAATTCCTTGAAAAGGTAAAAACTCTTGAGGTTGTCAAAAATATAACATCTCAAGATGGAAGATATACCATTGTAGCATCTAATGCAGAAAAACTTATTCCTGTGATATTTTCTATTGCCTATGAATCTAATATTAATATCTCATCCATAACCATGAAAAAGCCATCTTTAGATGACGTTTACCTTGCTTATACTGGTAAAGAGTTTAGAGATGAAGAGGGATCAAAAGAGGATGCTATGAGAATGAGAAGATTAGTAAGGAGGACGAGATAATGAGAACGTTGATGTATGACACTTATTCAGTAATGTGGAGAGAACTAAAACATTGGATGGATCAAAAAGTAAGAATATTGGTATCTATATTTCAGCCCCTAATTTGGCTTGCCCTCATGGGAAACGTAATGGCAAAACTTACAGACAACCCTTTTGGAAGACAGGCTTTTGGAGGTGCCAGTTATCTCTCCTTTATGACCCCTGGAATCATAGTTATGACCTCCCTTTTTGGGGGCATTTTTGGTGGAATCTCTGTAGTATGGGATAGAAGATGGGGATATTTAAATAAAATGCTCGCAGCACCTATTTCAAGAACAGCTATTCCTCTTGGGAAAATGCTTGCTACTGCCATCCAGGGAGCTTTTCAATCTCTTATTGTAGTCATAATTGCATCTCTTTTTGGAGTAGAATTTGCAACAGGAATTCCAGGAATCATTGCCATAATTCTTCTTGCTGCATGCTTTAACTTTACCATGGCAGGACTTTCCATTGCTATAGCATCAAGGATAAAAACCATGGAAGTTTTAACAGCTGTAATAAACTTTCTTACAATGCCTTTAATGTTCACAAGTAGTGCCATGTTCCCAATAAACGTGATGCCCGATTGGCTTGCCACCATTGCAAGATGGAATCCTATAACCTACGTGGTAAATCCATTAAGAACTCTTGTGATAAGTGGTTGGGAGACAGGAGACCTAATAAAAGGATTTCTTTATGTACTTTTCCTCGCCATATTAATGCTTTTCATCGCAAGACATGAGTTCAAAAGAAGTATTGCATAAAAAACAAAAGAAAGAGGGGGAGAAATTTCTCCCCCCCTCTTATTTAAAAACTCCGTATATCATACCTAATCTTCTAATCTCCTTCTTAATCTCATTTCTTAAAGATTCCGGTTCCAAAACCTCTGCATGAGCTCCATATCCCATTACCCATCTTTTTATCTCTTCTCTGTTTGCCATAATTTCATAAATTATGCTTCCATCAGGAAGTTCCTCTATACTTTGAGTCTCATGCCAAATCCTCTCTTTTATCCATCGTGCTTGATAAGGATCAAATTTTATTCTTATTCTTTCTACTTCTCCCTTATTTATCCTGAAGGCAGATTTTATATATTCATAAACATTAAAATCTCTCGGTTTTCTAAACTCTTCATAGGTCTCCCTTATGTTTTTTATCCTATCAAGGGCAAAATCTCTTATTTCTTTTCTTAAATGACAATATCCACAGAAGTACCAAACCCCCTCAAAATTATAAAGATGATAAGGATCTACCTTTCTTTCTGTAATTTTATCAGAGGAAAAAGAATGGTATTCTATTATGATACTCTTCCTCTCTCTAATTGCCTTCAATATCTTCACAAATTTATCCCTTATATCTACCTTCGGTTTTATAAAAGTAAAAGGAATAGAAAGAGCACTTTCTATAGAATCTGAGGGAATCACGTTATTATCTCTCAAAAACAATTCTAATTTATTTTTTAACCTCTCAAAATCTTCCTCAAAATCTGTACCTTTAAATTGATGAAGCATATTGGCAGTAATCAAAAGGGACAAAACTTCACCTTCGGTAAGCTTTGGAAAAGGAAATTCACTTTTTGAAAAGAGATAATAACCTCCATTAGCCTTACTATAAGCAATAGGCATTTTGAAGTCATCCCTCAAGGTCTTTATATCTCTTTTTATGGTTCTTACGCTGGTCTCTCCAAATTCATAGCTTATTTTTCTTGTAATTTCATCTAAACTAATATACTTGTTTTCTTTTATTAAAGAGAAAATCCTATATATTCTTGGAAGCATTTTCCTAAAGGCAAGCTTTCTATTACTACTCACAGTTTTGCTCATAAGTTTAAAAGCCCCCTTCTTAAAAGGTCTAATCCATTTATAGTAGTGTATAACCTAATCCTGTTCCTATCACCGCTAAGTCTTAATTCTTTATATGACATTTCTCCTCTTATGTAAAGCCCTATATAGACAAGTCCAATAGGTTTTTCCAAGGTACCACCTTCGGGACCCGCAATACCTGTAGCAGAAAGTCCAACATCTGTCCCCATTTTTTTGGCTATACCTTCTGCCATTTTCATAGCACACTGAGAACTTACAGCTCCATATTCCTTGAAGATTTCCTCAGGAACATTTAGTTCCTTAATTTTTACCTCATTATCGTAGGCTATAATACTTCCCTTAAAAACCTTTGACACTCCTGGAACATTAACAAGCCTTGCTGAAATAAGCCCCCCAGTACAAGATTCTGCTACAGAAATAGTAAGACCTTTTTCCAAAAGTAAATTAACTACTACTTCCTCAAGAGAAGTTTCTCCTTCTCCATATATATAATCTCCAAGCCTTTTCCTTATTTCCTTTACTACTCCCTCAATCATTTTTTCTGCCTCTTCTTTTGACTTAGCTCTTGCAGTTATCCTCAAAATTGCCTCTCCTTCTTTTGCATAAGGAGCAATGGTAGGATTAGTTTGACTTTTAATCAAATCTTTTACTTTTTCCTCCATAAAGCTTTCTCCAATACCACATACTCTCAAAACTTTGGAGTATATAATTCCAGAAGAAAAAGTTGAAAGATAAGGAACCACATAAGTCTCAAACATGGGAATCATTTCCTTAGGAGGACCAGGAAGAAGGATTAAAATTTTACCTCCCTCTTCCAATATTATTCCTGGAGCAGTCCCCCAATCATTGGGAATTACTCTACTTCCTTCTATAATGTACGCCTGCTTAATATTTCCTTCTGTCAAATTAAGCCCTCTTCTCTCAAAAAATTCTTTAATTCTCTTCAAAGATTCCTCATGAAGTACCAGCTTTTTATTAAAAAATTCCGCAGAAATTTCTTTTGTCAAATCATCCTGCGTAGGTCCAAGTCCTCCTGTAGCAATTACCATATCACTTCTTGAAAAAGCAATTTCCAAAGCCTTTTTCAATCTCTCGGGATTATCTCCTACAGTAGTATGAAAATAAACAGGAATACCAAGATCTGCAAGTCTCCTTGATAAATATTGAGCATTAGTATTCAAAATATCTCCTAAAAGGAGTTCTGTACCCACAGATAATATCTCACACCTCATGATGCCTAAATCATCCTTTCTTTTTTTGTATTAGCTAACTAAAAATGATATCATTTAAAAAGTACTTTTTAAATTATAAAATTTTATGAATGAAGAAAAAATTTTGGAATATTTAAAGATAATTTCAAAAATAAAAGAAGAAGAGAAAAACTTTGAAAATGTTGAAGACTTTATATTTAACATACAAAATCTTCTAAAAAAAGTCTCTTTAAAAATATTCATTGAGAAAAACAAAATAACTGTTTCCTCTGAAAATCTTGAAAATTTGGATGAGAAAGATAACCTTTTTATTCATATAATAACCGAAGATGTAAACCAATTTTTAGAGGGCAAAAATTATTCAAATCTATTCAATGAACTAACTATATCTTTAATTGAGCAGAAAAATGTAGAAGATTTGCTGGATGCCATATTAGAAAAGCTGGAAAAAATAATTCCTTATACCTCAGCCAATATTGCTCTATTAGAGAATGATGCTCTTTATTATCTTTCTTTTAGAGGATATGAAAAATATGGAGTAGAAGATTTTATGAGAAACTTTAAAATGGATAAAAGGGAATTTTATACGTTGAAAACCGTTATGGAAACTCAAAAACCTCTCTTTGTAGAAAACACCGATGAATACCCCAACTGGGTAATTATCCCTGAAACCCAATGGATTAAATCTCATCTTATGATTCCCATTATCTATGAAAATAAAATTTTAGGATTAATAAGTTTTGACTCTGATACCCCATATGGCTTTAAGGAGGAATATATTGAAAAAGTATATCCACTCCTTCCTCTTCTTGGAATAGCATTAGAAAATGCAAAACTTTATGAAAAATTAAAAAAGGAACTTGAAGAAAGAATAATAGCAGAAGAAAAATATAGAAGATCCTTTTATCAAATTGTAAAACTTGCCTCAGACATTGTGGAAATGAAAGATCCCTACACTTCTGGACATCAGAAAAGAGTAGCAAGAATTTCTGTAATAATTGGGAAAGAATTGGGGCTTTCTCAGGAAAAAATAAGAGCTTTAGCCATAAGTTCTCTACTTCACGATATTGGAAAAATTGGCATTCCTTCAGAGATACTTAATAAACCCTCTTCTTTAAATCCCTTAGAGAGAAGGTTTATTAATATACATCCTGAGATAGGCTATAATCTCCTAAGAAAAATTGAAATCATTAGCGATATTGCTCCCATTGTATATCAGCACCATGAAAGAATAAACGGATCTGGTTATCCCAAGGGTCTAAAAGGAGAAGAAATACTTTTGGAAGCAAAAATTATAGGGGTAGCAGATGTATTTGAAGCCATGACCTCCCATAGACCTTATCGCTCTGCCCTTCCCATAGATATGGCAATAAAAGAACTTGTAGAAAACAAAGGTACTCTATATGATCCTGATGTGGTTGATGCCTTTCTTAAATCTTTGAAAGAAGGGAGGATAATATTGTGAACATAAAAGAAGATATTCAAAAAATTATGCCCGAAGTTATAAACATAAGAAGAGATATTCATATGTATCCTGAATTAGGTTTTCAAGAATTTCGAACCTCCCAATTGATAGCCTCCTATCTTGAAAATTTAGAGTTAGAGGTAAGAAAAAACATTGCCCAAACAGGTGTGCTGGGGATATTAAGAGGAAAGGAGGAAGGGAAAACCATACTTCTCAGAGCAGACATAGATGCCCTACCTCTTGAGGAATTAAACGATGTACCCTACAAATCAAAAAATAAAGGCATCATGCACGCATGCGGACATGATGGACATATCGCCATATTACTCGGAACGGCAAAAATTTTAGCGAAATACAAAGATCAAATAAAAGGGATAGTGAAATTTGCCTTTCAACCAGCAGAAGAACTCCCTCCAGGTGGTGCAGAACCCATGATAAAGGAAGGTATATTGGAAAATCCATATGTGGATAAAGTGTATGCTTTACACCTCGCTAATCATCTGAAGGTTGGAAAAATCGCCGTAAGGAAGGGATTTTTCTGTGCTCAAGCCGATGCCTTTACTATTAAAGTAAAGGGAAGGGGAGGACATGGGTCCACACCTGATAAATGCATTGATCCCATAATTATATCCACCCATATTGTCCAAGCTCTTCAAGAAATCCCATCAAGAGAAATTGACCCCCATACTCCCTTTGTGTTAAGCATATGTAAAATACAAAGTGGAAATACTTTTAATGTTATTCCTGAAGATGCTGAAATAGAAGGAACGGTAAGAACTTTCGACAAAAATCTTGCAGAAACCATCTCTAAAAGAATAGAAACCATATCTAAAAATATTGCCGAAGCCTTTAGAGGTAAAGCAGAAATAGAATACCAATTTGGGTATCCTCCAGGAAAAAACGATGAAAAAGAAGCAGAATTTGTAAAAAAGATAGCAGAAGAGGTGGTAGGAAAAGAAAACGTAATAGAAGATAAGCCATCTATGGGAGGAGAAGATTTTTCATACTTTCTTGAGGAAAGACCAGGAGCTATGTTTTGGCTTGGATCAGGTAATGAAGAAAGGGGACTAAACCATCCTCACCATTCTCCCTATTTTGACTTTGACGAAAGTGCCATGGCCATAGGAATAGAAATGTTTGTTAGAATAGTATTAGAAAATCTGTTATAATTTTTCTTACTAAAATAGAAGAAAAGGAGGGAGCAAAGTATGATCACCTTAGATAGAACCATATTTAGAATGTATGATATCCGGGGAGAAGTTCCCAAGAATTTGAATAAAGATGTAGCAAGGATAATTGGAAAAGCTTATGCAATATTTATAAGAAAAAAAACCAATAAAGACACTCTTACAGTATCGGTAGGAAGAGATGCAAGGATTTCCTCAAAGGAACTTTCTGAAGGCTTAATTGAAGGTTTAAGAAGCTCAGGGATAAATGTGATAGACATAGGATTGTGCCCAACTCCTCTTCTCTATTTTTCCCTTTTTACCCTTCCTGTAGATGGAGGAATAATGATTACAGGAAGCCATAATCCTCCTCAATTTAATGGCATGAAAATCTGTGTGGGAAAAGAGACCATTTATGGACCATTAATCCAAGAACTCTATGAGATTGCTTTAAACCTTAAAGATGAATCTTCCTTAAAAGAAGGCACCTACGAAACTCACGATATTATTTCCTCTTACAAGGAATTTCTTTTAAAGGAATTTCAAAACTCTGCCATAACTAAACTTCCCCAAGGGACAATAAAGATTGTAATAGACTCTGGAAATGGATGTGGAGGTCTTGTAGCTCCTGATGTCTTAAGAAAACTTGGAGTAGATGTAATAGACCTTTTCTCAGAACCCGATGGAAACTTCCCTAATCATCATCCAGATCCGACGATAATGGAGACATTAAAAACTTTAAGAGAGACTGTAATTAAAGAAAAGGCAGATTTTGGGGTTGCTTATGACGGAGATGCAGATAGAATTGGAATAATAGATGAAAAAGCAGAAGTGGTATATGGAGATAGGCTTGCTTATATCTTTGCTAAGGGAATATTAAAAGAGCATCCTGGAGCCAAAATTATAGGAGAGGTAAAATGTTCGAAATTTCTCTTTGATGGTATAGAAAAATTAGGAGGAATTCCTGTCCTTTCTCCTGTAGGACACTCCTTAATCAAAAAGAAGTTAAGAGAGGAAAATGCTCTTTTTGCAGGAGAGATGAGTGGTCATATATTCTTCAATGATAGATTCTTTGGATATGATGATGCTATTTATGCTACTATGAGGCTTGTAGAACTCTACGCTATGGAAAAACTTGAAAACCCAAATTTCGTATTTTCAGACTTTCTAAAAGAATTTCCCAAGGTATATGCATCGCCAGAAATCAGAGTTCATTGCAGTGAGGAAAAGAAGTTTGAAATTATTAAGAATTTCTTTGATAAACTCAAGGAGAAATATCCGGATACTGCTAATAAAGTACAAAAAGTTATAACCATAGATGGTGTAAGATTAGAATTTGACGATGGATGGGCTCTTGCAAGGGCAAGTAATACTGAACCTGTGATTGTCCTAAGATTTGAAGCAAATACCGAGGAAAAACTTAAAAAATATCAAGAAATGTTTGAAAACATTATAAAAGAAGAATGCTAAAAGGGAGAGGTTTTACCTCTCCCTGTGTAAACTAAGAGATAACTCTTCTTACGTACTCAAGCACATTTTCTATTATTTCTTCTGAAGGATCATCCTCTTTCATGATAGTATTAAAAATCTTATCTTCTACCTCTTTAAACTCCTTTCCAAGAGTCCTTGCTATATCTCTTGCACTTAAGTTCCAAGCCTCCCCAAGAATCATTTTAGCAAGATTCAATTCCCTTTCAGAAAAAAGTTCCTCAAGAGGAAATCTCGAGACAGAAAGCTTATAAAGAATCACAATACTCCTACTAAAAGCTGGTTCCTCTATAGAGGAATAACTAAAAATCTCTCCTGTATTTAAATCGAGGGCTACAATTCCATTTAAGGTAGGAGGATCATAATGCTCTATAGCCTTTCTTACGATATCCTCTATATTCATCCTTTGAACTATTCTTCTTATCTTTTTTTCAAGCTCTTTAATATCTCTTTTCTCCAAAAAAATCACCTATTTATACTTTCTATGCAATCCGTTCTGATAAATAAAAAGAAGTAAAGTAAAAAGAAATAAATAAAAGTTAACTTGAAAGAGTATTTGAAAAAGAGAATTCAGCATGAAACTTAATAACAAAAAATCCTGCAAAAAAAATCTTCCTACCCTATATACAAAAAAGAAAATTAAGGAAAGAAGAATAATTTCTAAAGATACAAGTAAAAAAATAAAAACCCTTCTTTTTATTTTTTCATACATCAGCCTATTATAAACACTCTTATAAACCCTACTCCACTCCTTGCCACTCTCTTCTTCAAAAACTCTCTCCTTAAGCTTCTCTTCTATTCTTAAGAAATCCTCAAATTCCCTTCTGCATTCATTGCATTCTTCAAGATGAAGAAAGAAATCTTCACCTATTTCTTCATGTAAAAACATTTTCTCCCTAAATTCTTTACAATTCATTTTTCCTCCTTTAGATAATTATATATCTTTTTCTTAGCTCTATAAATATGACTTTTTAAAGTATTCAATGGGATATTTAGCTTCTCACTTATCTCCTCATAAGAATAGCCTTCCTGATAATAAAGAATTAATATACTTTTTTCTATAGGAGACAAAAGCTTCCATATATCTTTCTTCTCTATTATTTCTTCAGGATCATATTCATCCTTATCCTCTGTATCCAAATCTAAAAACCTATTCCTCTCTTCGAGGTAATCTATAGCAAGATTGTGGGCTATCCTAAAAAGATAGTTTTTAGCAGTTTTTTCCTCAATATTAGTTTTCATAGCCCTTAAAAAAGTCTCTTGAAGGATATCCTTCGCTGCTTCTTCCTCCCTAAGAAGTTTCCTCAAATACCTATATATCTCTTCACCATAAACTTGAAAATAGCTTATTATATCACTCATTTCATAAAATTATACAATAAAAAACACCTATTGTATTCAATCTTCACTTAATTTATAATTTCATTATTATGAAAGAAGTATTTTTCTCCATAGTAATACCTGCCCATAACGAAGAACTATATATTGATAAAACCATTAACTCGTTGAGGGAAATGGAATATCTAAAAGATAGGTTAGAAGTTATTATAGTAGAGAATGGTTCAACAGACAACACCCTTGAGGTAATAAAAAAATTAGCCCCTCCATGGTTTAAGATCATATCCATAAAAGAGGCTGGGGTTTCAAAAGCAAAAAATACAGGTATTGAAAATCTCTCCTCAGAAAGTGAATGGGTAATATTTTTAGACGCAGACACATATCTTGGACAAAGCTTTTTAAAAGATTTAAGCGAGTTCTTAAGAAAAAATGAGGACAAAAATTTAGGGTGTGGAATGGTTTCCCTTCTTCCCTACCCCGACTACAAGTTAGCAAGATGTTGGTACCACTTTTATAATTTTGCAAACCGAGTCACTAAAACCACAAGATCTATTCAAATTATAAGAAGAGATCTTCTTAAAGATTTAAGGTTTGATGAAAACCTTACCTTTGACGAGGACACTATGATGATAAGAGCCTGCAGAAAAAGAGCAAAATACTTCTTTTTCAAAACAAAAAAAGTTTTTTCTTCTACAAGAAGATTTGAGAAAAATGGATGGGTAAAACAGCTTCTACAATGGATTTATTATGCTTCCCTTCCCTATGAGAAAAAGAAGAAAATAAAATATAAAGTATTAAGATAAGATTCTTTAAAAATATTTCTTTATAAATTCCATTACAGCTCCTGATATTATAGGCACACTAAAGTTATCATCAATGGGATTAGGAATTGCCTCTACAATAAAGGCAACAATTGTCCCTACTAATAAAACATAAAGAGAGATCATTCCTTTAAACCATAAAAAGAAAGACACTACAAGAGCCATACTAAAGAAACCAAGAGACCCTTCTAAGGTTTTCTCAGAATTTTTAAAAATCTTTGTCTTTCCAAAATTTATACCAATCCATTTTGCCATCATATCCCCAAGAGAGGTAAATCCTAAGGAAGCAAAAGCAATTTCTTTTTCAAAAAGAATAAAACTTATAAAAATCCCCAGCAAAAAATTAGTTATAGAAGATATCCTCCCAACTTCCTTCTCTTTAAAAATCTTAAAATTTTTTACTCCCCTAAGCTGGAAGAAATCTTCCATCCTTCTTACCAGAATTCTTAACATATCAAGTAAAAAGAAAATTCCAAGAATACCCCCTATTACTAACAGAACAATAAATTTTGAAAAGAAAACATAAATGGGTATAAATAAAAGAGCAAAAGGTCTTGCTAAAATTCTCCAAAAGGTATGCTTTTCTGTATAAAACCTAAATCCATCTCTTAAAAGATTTTTAACAGCCTCATAACTGATAACTCCAGCCAAAATTGCCAGAAATATGGTATCTAAAAGACTTTTGGTATTAATTAACATAAAAAGAGCTATTATAGGAAAAGCGGTGATAGTAAACACATCTCCTACTCCATGGGTGGCTGTATTTAATAGTAAAAAATAAACGATAAGAAAGATAAAAAACTGCAATATCTGAAAAGATGCAAAGTTCTGAATTAAAAGTTTAAAAAACAAAAAGATAAAAAGACTTAAAGAGGTAGCAAAACCTCTTCCACCCCTAAAACCTAAATAGAAAGGAAATTTATGCCCCAAAACAGCAGAAAATCCTCCAAGATAGACAAAAAAATTAGGAAAATTAAAAAGATACTTTAAAAGAATCATAGAAACAAAACCTTTGGAAACATCATATATGGCGGTAAGTATGGCAGGAAAAATTCCTATAGATCTTTTTACATTCAACACCCCAGGATTTCCATCCCCAAGCTTTCTTATATCTACTTTTTTAAACCACAAAGGCAAAAAATATCCAGGCAGAAAAGAACCAAAAAGATAACCCAAAAGAGCTGAAAATATAGCTTTTATTAAGTTTTCTATAATAACCATAATTTAGACCCCTTAAATTTCAAATTAAAAATATTTTATAACAAATAATAAGAAATATGCTATACTTTAATCCATGAGTAATAAAAAGATTAAACTTCCAGAATTTCTATTTTTTGACGGAGCCATGGGAACAGAACTCCAAAGAAGAGGACTTCCTCCTGGAACTCCCCCTGAAATACTCAACTTAGAAAACCCCTCCCTTGTAGAAGAAGTGCATAAAGATTATATTAAAGCGGGGTCTATGGTAATAGAAACTAATACCTTTGGAGGAAATAGAGTTCGCCTCCAAAGAGCAGGTCTTGAAGAAAAAATTAAAGAGATAAATGAAAAGGGAGTTGAAATAGCTCAAAAAGCCTCCGAAGGGAAGGTTCTTATAGCAGGATCGGTAGGACCTTTGGGAGAACTCATTGAGCCTTACGGAGATATCTCGGAAGAAGAAGCAGAAGAGTTTTTCACAGAACAGATAGAAATCTTAGTAAATTCAGGTGTAGATCTAATACTTATTGAAACCATGATCTCATTAAATGAGGCTCTTATTGCCCTCAAATCGGCTAAAAAGTTTGACATTCCTGTAGGAGTAACCATGAGCTTTGAATGGACAGAAAAGGGAGGAAGAACTCCTTTTGGAGATGAAGTGGAATATTCTATTAAAAAGTTAGAAGAAAATGGAGCAGACTTTGTAGGATCAAATTGTGGAAAAGGGTTCGAAGACATGCTAAAGATTGCCCCTATAATAAGAAGATCCACCCGCCTTCCTGTGCTCATCCAACCCAATGCAGGTATACCCCGGTGGGAAAATGGAAAACTTCTCTACCCCGAATCCCCAGAAAAATTTAAAACCTTTGTTGATGAGATGATAAAATTAAAGATCAACTTCATAGGTGGATGTTGTGGTACAACTCCAAAACATATAGAAGTTTTTAAAGAATTTTATTTAAAAAAGTAAATTTTTTAAAACCAAATATTTTATACCCAAGGGGGTATCTCATTTCTTGATATTTATTTAAAGTTAAGATAAAATCAATAAAAAAGGAATTGTTAAAAAATGCACGAGTGGGCTCTTGCTGAAGCAGTAGTAAAATCTGCAATAGATATGGCTCAAAAGAAAAATCTGAGCCAAATAAAATTTTTATTCCTTAGAGTAGGTGAAGTTCAACAAATTGATATGGAAGTATTTAATTATGCCATAAAGGAGCTTTCTAAAGGAACTATTTTAGAAAATTCCGAGATAAAGTACGAGATTTTTCCTGCAAAACTGGTTTGCAATAACTGTGGAAATATATGGAGTTATATGGAAAGTTTTCAAGGACTTACTGATGAAGAAAAAGAAGCTATTCACTTTATACCAGAGACTATTCACGTATATATGAAGTGTCCAAAGTGTAAAAGTGCAGATTTTGAGATAAAAGAAGGGAGAGGGGTCTTTATAGAGGACATAAAATGACACATGATCCAAGACTTTCAATTATAGACAAAAGATTAGAGAGTGTAAAAAACATTATTGCTATAGGAAGTGGAAAGGGAGGAGTTGGAAAAAGTACTTTCTCTTCACTTCTTTCCTTATTCCTAAACAAAAAAGGCTATAAAATAGGCCTCTTAGATTTAGATATTTATGGACCTTCTAACCATGTCATATTAAATGCAGAAGATAAGTATCCTGAAGAAGAATATGGTTTAAAGCCTGTGAATGTAAATGGAATAGATTTTATGTCCATAATCTACTTTACTCAAAATAAACCTCTGATTATGCGAGGAAAAGAGCTTACTGATACCATCCTGGAGATATTTGCTATTACTCGTTGGAGGGATTTGGATTATTTAATCATTGATATGCCTCCTGGAATGGGAGAAGTACTTTTAGACCTCATAAGATTTATAAAAAACTTACAGTTTCTTATCATAACCAATCCCACAAAAATAGCCTTAGAAACAGTAGAAAAACTTATAAATTTCCTAAAAGAAGGAAATTATCTCATATTGGGCCTTGTGGAGAATATGAAGATAAAAGATGGTAATTTTGTGAAGGAAAAGTGTCAAGAACTGAACATTAAATACTTAGGGCATATTTCTTTCTACGAAAATATAGAAGAAAACTATGGAAATATAGAAAAATTAATAAATCCCTCCTTAGAAAAGGAACTTAATCAAATTGTTTCTAATTTCATACAAAAATCTTGAAAAGAGAGAGGGTGGACTATGGAGAAGATTAAGATTAAGGTCAATGGGAATGAAATAGAAGTCTCTCCTGGTAAAACAGTCCTTCAGGTTTTAAAAGATATGGGAATCCATGTACCTGTCTTATGCCATTATGAACCTCTTATGCCTCAAGGATCTTGCAGACTCTGTGTAGTAGAAGATAGAGGAGTTTTAAAAACCGCCTGTACCACCCCTGTAGAACCTAATATGGACATAAAGACCGATACTCCTAATGTGATAAACTCAAGAAAGTTAGTACTTCAACTACTCTTTAGCGAAAGAAACCACTACTGCATGTACTGTGAAGTTACAGGAGAGTGTGAGCTACAAGATTTAGGCTACGAATTTGGCTTAGATCACTTTGAATTTCCTACGTACGAAAGAAGATTTCCTGTAGATAACTCTCATGAGTTTATAATGATGGATCACAACCGTTGCGTACTCTGTAGAAGATGCGTAAGAGCTTGCTCTGAAGTAGCAGGACATTTCGTATTAGGAGAGATGGAAAGAGGAATAGATACAATGATCATTGCAGATATGGATGTACCTCTTGGGAATTCATCCTGCACCTCCTGTGGATTATGCGCCCAAGTATGTCCTACAGGAGCAATTATTGACAAAAGATCATCTTACCTTGGAAGGGAAGTTCAGTCAGAAATCATATATGCTAATTGCGATATGTGCCCTGTAGGATGTGGAATGGAAATATACAAGAAAAAAGGAGCTAATTTTATAGTTAAAATATATGGAGATTGGAACTCTGATGTATCTCGCGGACTTCTCTGTAAAACAGGAAGATATCTCTCTTTATATGATGCAAAAGAAAGAGTCGTGGGCATAAAATTGAAGGATGAATTTGGATATAGAAGACTTCATGAAGACAATCTAATAAACATCTTCAAGAGCAAATTAGATAATGCAATTGCCTATGTAGATGGCTCTCTTTTCAATGAAGAGATAGAAATGATAAAAGAAATCTTCAAAGACAAAGTATATTCTCTTTATCCTAATGAGTCTCCTATACCTACAAATATTAAGCTATCTGAGCTTGATGACAAAGAATTTTACGTGGTCATAAATGCAGACCTAAACAGGGAATATGGAGCGGTAGGATCCATTGTAAAGAGAAATGTGATAGGCAAAAAGGCAAAGTTAATGGTGATTGATAAGGAGTTCAATAGCCTTGCTAAGATAGCTGATTATGTATTCAATATAAAGGATCTCAATTTAGCATTAGATATATTAAAGAAGCAAAAAGAAGTAATAATTATTTATAAAGATATTAATGAGGAAGAAAAATCAACTCTCAATTCATTGAACAATGCCAAATTCTTATATCTTCCAAAAGAGACTAATTCTATTGGACTTCAAAAATATGGAATTAAGCATGAAAAAGCAAAAGCAGAAAATGTCTTTGTCTTTGGAAAGAATTTAGAGGGTATAAAAGATCTTCCATTACAAAATTCCTTTGTAGTAGTTTTTACTCCTTATGAAGATGAAATTTTAAGAAGGGCAGATGTTATAGTAGGAACAACTAATGGCTTTGAGAGAGAAGGAACCTTCTATAACTTAGAAGGAAAGATACTTAAGAAAGAAAAGGTCTTAAGACCAGATTTTGATGTATTAGATTTAAAATCTTTCCTTTCCAATGTATTAGGAAAAACTGAAAAAGTATCTTAAAAAAACGAGGTGAAAAACTATGGGAAAGATAAAAGTTGCCTCCATATGGTGTGAAGGGTGTTCAGGATGCCATATGTCCTTTCTTGATATGGACGAAAGATTAGTGGAATTAATAAATAAAGGGCTTGAAATAAACGCTACTCCTATAACGGACTTAAAGATTCCTGACGAGGAAACTGATATTGGAATAATTGAAGGAGCAGTAGCAACAGATCACCATGAAGAAGAAGTAAAAATGATGAGGGAGAGATGCAAAATAATTGTAGCCCTTGGAGATTGCGCAGTCTTTGGTGGTATTCCTACCATGAGAAACTACTTCTCAAAAGAAGAATTATTAGAAAGAGGTTATATCACCACAGAAAGCACCGTAGATGGTAAAATACCAACTTCAAAGGAGATAGGAAAACATCTCCCTAAAACAAAGGCGGTAAATGAAGTAATAAAAGTTGACCTCTATATTCCAGGATGTCCCCCTTCAGCAGATGCCATATATTATGTATTAAAGGAAGTTCTTGAGGGAAGAATTCCCAAATTAGAAGGCGAACTTCTTAAGTATGAATAAGAGGTGATAAATATGGAAAAGAAGATTACTATAAGTCCAGTTACAAGAATAGAAGGACATGCAAGGGTTACTATTCATCTTAATGATGACGGAAAAGTAGAAAGTGCCTTCTTCCATGTAGATCAATTTAGAGGATTTGAAAAATTCTCAGAAGGAAGGCACTTTTCAGAAATGCCTGTTATTACTGAAAGAATCTGCGGTATATGTCCTATAAGTCACCACTTAGCCTCTGCAAAGGCCACCGATGAGATCATAGGCGTAGAAATCCCAAGAACCGCTAAACTTCTAAGAGAACTCATTCACATGGGACAGATTATTCAGTCCCATTCCATGCACTTTTTTGAATTAGCAGGACCAGACCTTATTTTAGGTTGGGATGCAGATCCAAAAATCAGAAATGTGGTAGGATTAATTCAGGAAAATCCAGAACTTGCACTAAAAGCAGTAAAATTAAGAAAATTTGGACAAAGAATTATTGAACTTGTAGCAGGAAGAAGAATACATCCTACCTTTGCAGTTCCAGGAGGAGTTAATTCTTCTTTATCTCCCTCTGCAAGAGACGAAATTTTAAGTGGAATTGATGAAATGATTGGATACATTAAAGAGGGAATAAAAATAGCTGAAGACTTCATAGAAAAGAATAAAGAACTCTGCGACGAATTTGCTTCCTTTCCCACAGGTTATATGGGACTTGTAAAAGAAGATGGTTCTCTTGAGCTTTATGATGGAAAAATAAGATTTATGGATAAAGATGGAAATATACTTAAAGAGTTTAAGCCTCAATATTATTTGCGATATATTGGAGAAAGGGTTGAAGATTGGACCTATTTAAAATTCCCATATTATAAACCCTTAGGATATCCTAACGGAGTTTATAGAGTAGGTCCTTTAGCAAGATTAAACATAGCTGACAAAATTAGCACACCTCTTGCCAATGAAGAATTCAAGAAATTTAAATCCATTAATAATGGAAAACCAGTAGAAGGTTCCATATACTACCATTATGCAAGACTTATTGAAACTGTCTATGCCCTTGAAAGAGCAAGAGAAATCTTAGAAGATCCTGAGGTAATGAGCCAGAATGTATTAAAGATGGGAGAGGTGACTAATGAAGAAGGGGTAGGAGTAGTAGAAGCTCCAAGAGGAACCTTAATCCACCATTACTGGGTAGATGAAAGGGGAACCATTGAGAAGGTGAATTTGATTGTATCCACAGGACATAATAATTGGGCTATGAGTAAAGCAGTAGAGATGGTAGCAAAAGCCTTTGTGGATGGTAAAAATCTTAAAGAAGGTATGCTTAATAGGGTTGAGGGGGCTATTAGATGTTATGATCCTTGTCTTTCTTGTTCTACTCATGCTATAGGAAAGATGCCCATTGTAGTTGAACTATACGACAAAGACGGAAACATCATTGATGTTATAAAGAGAGATTGAAGATATTACTTGTGGGATTTGGAAATCCATATAGAAGAGACGATGGATTAGGAATAAAGCTCCTGGACCTTATAGAACACAATGTAGAGAAAATTAAGGTCCAGGAGCTCACTTTTGATATGGCTGAAATCTTTAAAGATTATGATATGGTAATCTTTATAGATGCCTCCTTAGAAGGTAACGAAATAGTCTTTAGAAGAGTAAAAGAAGAAATTACTTTTTCTCCTCTTACCCATCACACTCCCTGCGAAGAACTTCTATCTTGGACAAGGGTACTATACGGAAAAACTCCAGAATTTTATCTTTTGTCCATAAGAGGATACGATTTTGACTTTGGAGAAGAGCTTTCAGAAAAGGCAAAAGAAAATTTAAAAAAGGCAGAAGAATTCCTTAAAAGTTTTCTTGAAAACCATATATGAAAACCTATAAATTAAGAATTTGGGGGATTGTTCAAGGAGTTGGTTTTAGACCCTTTATCTATAGACTTGCCAAAAGTCTAAACCTTAAGGGATGGGTTCTAAACTCCACAGGATCAGTACAGATACTCATTCAAGGAGAAGAAGAAAATATTGAAAAATTCATGGAACTAATTATAAAAGAGGCGCCTCCTTTATCAAGGATTGAAAGAATAGAAAAGGAAGAAGTAAATTCCGAAGAATTAGAAGATTTTAAAATTCTTGAAAGTAAAGAGGATACAGGTTTTAACTTCATATCTCCTGATATTGCCATATGTGAAGACTGTCTAAGGGAAATGAGAGATCCCAAAGACAGAAGATATAAATATCCTTTTATAAACTGCACCAATTGTGGTCCCCGATATACCATAATAGAAGATCTTCCTTATGACAGAGAAAAAACCACCATGAAGATCTTTGAAATGTGTGAAGAGTGCAAAAAAGAATATCATAATCCTTCTTCAAGAAGATTTCATGCCCAACCCATATCCTGCTATGACTGTGGACCCAAAATTTGGATTCATGGAGATAAAGATAAGGATATCTTTGAAAAAATAGCAAAATATCTTGAAGAAGGAAAAATTCTCGCCATAAAAGGCATGGGAGGATTCCATCTTGCCTGTGATGCTACAAAAGAAGACATAGTGAAAAGATTAAGAGAAAGAAAAAAAAGACCCTCAAAACCTTTTGCCCTCATGATGAAAGACATAGAAATGATAAAAGAATACTGCTTTGTAAGTAAAGAGGAAGAAAAAATATTAAAATCCAAAGAAGCTCCTATTGTGCTCTTAAGGACGAGAGAATTAAAAGATATATCTCCTCTTGTGGCCCCTGGAAACAAATACTTAGGAGTTATGCTTCCCTATACTCCTTACCATCATTTAATTTTTGATTATTTCAAAAAGCCCATTATTATGACCAGTGGAAATTTATCCGACGAACCCATAGCAAAAGACAATGAGGAAGCTATGGAGAGATTAAAAAATATCGCGGATGTATTCGTACTTCACAACAGAAATATTAAGCATCGTATAGATGATAGCGTAGTATTTGTGGAAAACAAAGAAATACAAATTATAAGAAGAGCAAGAGGATATGCCCCAGACCCTATTAAAATTCCCATAAAAATAAAGCCTACCCTTGCCCTTGGAGGAGAACTAAAAAATACTTTCTCCTTAGGAAAGGAGAACTACATATTTATAAGTCCTCATATAGGGGATCTCAAGGATAAAGAAACCTTAGAAGTTTACGAAGAGACTATACAAGAGTACATAAGACTTTTTAAGATCGAGCCAGAACTATTGGTACATGATCTTCATCCCCAATATCTTTCTACGGATTTAGCCCAGAGTTTTAAAAAATATATGGAGGTAAAGTCAATTCAACACCACAAAGCCCATTTCTATTCCCTTCTCCTTGATAGAGG
This sequence comes from Dictyoglomus sp., assembly GCF_049968615.1. NCBI lineage: Bacteria > Pseudomonadati > Dictyoglomota > Dictyoglomia > Dictyoglomales > Dictyoglomaceae > Dictyoglomus > Dictyoglomus sp. Next base: position 92,944 of record NZ_JBMFQK010000006.1, read on the forward strand.
AATCACCAAAGATATAATTTGCTTTACTTTTGATGGAACAGGATATGGGGAAGACGGAAAAATATGGGGAGGCGAAGTATTTGTAGGAAATATAGAGGGAGTAAAAAGGGTCGCCCACTTTAAATACTTTCCTATTGTGGGAGGAGATAGCGCCATAGAAAATCCAAGAAAAATTGCCCTATCATACATACTTAAATATTTTCCTAAGGATGCAGATAAAATAATTTCCATGGATGATTTTGAAAAGAATTTAATTAAAATACTCCTTGAAAGGGAAGAAAATATATTTTACACATCCTCTTGTGGAAGAATCTTCGACCTTATATCTGCCCTCTTAGGAATAAGAGAAAAAATTGACTATGAAGGACAAGCGGCAATTGAGTTAGAAATGCATGCCATGGAATCCTATGAAGAAGGTTATTATCCTTTTAAAATTATCGAAAACGAAATCCTTGAAATTGATATTTTGCCAATGATTGAGAAAATCGTAGAAGAAAAAACCAAAAAAGATAAAAGAGATATTGCAAGAAAATTTCACAACACCATCTCTCAAATAATAATTACCCTTTCAGAAATACTTAGAGAAGAATATAACATAAATAAGGTTGGATTTTCAGGAGGAGTTTTTCAAAATAGACTCCTTTTACAAACCACTATTCCTGCCTTAAAAGAAAGCAAATTTGAAGTATATACCCACCAAAAAGTTCCCACAAATGATGGGGGAGTTTCCTTAGGACAAACTATTATGGGATATAAATAATAATTATTCACACTTTATCACTATTTCTTCCTCCTTTAAATTCTCTCCCCAAGCTTTCAACTTTAGCTCTCCAGGTATTCCCATAATTTTTAATATGGCAAGAGCTCTTCCCTGATATAAACTTATTTCATTTGTCACAAAACTTTCTTGAGAAAGAGGATCGGAACTTCCAAGAGCTACCAATTTACCTACTCCCTCTACTTCCACTCTTATTTTATTTCTTGCATTCTTTACCTCTCTTCCCTTCTCATCCACAGCAACAATTTTTATATAGCTTAAATCTCCATAGCAAGATGAAATCCTATTTCTGTCAGGAATTAATTTTAACTTTATAGGCTCTCCTGTAGTCTCCAAAATATCCCTCCCCACTTCTAACCCATCTTTATAGCCTATAACCTCAAGTCTTCCCGGTTCATAATTTATGTCATAGAAAGTCTTGAACTTTACTTTATCTCCAGCAATTTTTCTTCCCATACTTTTTCCATTCAAAAATAGTTCTACCTCATCAGCGTCAGAATACACATAAACCCTTAAAGGTTTACCTTCCCATCCCTTGAAATTGTAATTCCTCTCTACAGGTTCCCATCCCCAGAGTCTTAAATATATCTTTTTACCATACAATTCAGGAGGAAGAACTGCTATATAAGGAACTTTTCTCAAGCTCCAAACTATATCCCTATAATAGGACTGAGGTTTTTTATCACCACAAATATCTATATCACCACAATTAGAGATTAACCAAGGAAAGCCTCCCAAAAAGTTTTTTGCCTCATTCTCATCCAAAGATGCCCTACCAATACCAGCTTCTCCAAGATAATCCATAGCAGTCCATACAAAATCTCCAATTACATTGGGATTTTTTAAGGTCTCTTTCCAATTATCGTATAAGGTATATGGAAAGGTTTCTGTTCCACAAATTATACGATTGGGATATTCTTTACCATCATCCTCATATCTGTCCACTTTATAGTTATATCCAGCCACATCAAGATACTTGAAATACTTCTCAGTTATCTCTCCCCATCTACTTTTTGTTTCCTCATTGCCTTTCCAAACTCCCAATATTACAGTATTATCTTCTTCCACATCTTCCACCTTTACAGCCTCAAAGGGCAATCCACAAAAAGCAGAAGTTACAAATCTCGTAGGATCCAATTCTTTAACCTTTTTAGAAAGTTTTTCACTCCATTCAAAAATATTTGTATATCCCTTTTCCTTCTCCCAATCTACTCCTGATCCCCAAGTTATCTCATTGCCTATGGACCACATAATTATGGAAGGATGATTAAAATCCCTCTTTATAGTATTTTCCACATCTTCTTCCCAGTATTTTTCAAAGAAAAGATGATAATCATAAGCCCTTTTACCAGCAGTCCACACATCAAAAAACTCTTCCATAACCAACATACCCAATCTATCACAGGCATCAAGAAAAGATGGAGAAAAAGGATTATGAGCGGTTCTCACAGCATTAAAACCATTTTGTTTTAAGATCTCAACCTTTCTTTCTTCAGCCCTATCATAACTGGCACTTCCCAAAATCCCGTTATCATGATGTATACATCCACCTTTAAGCTTAATAACCCTACCATTTAATTTAAAGCCCACATTAGGTACAACCTCAATCTTCCTTATACCAAAATAAGTAGAATCTATATCAGATTCTTTATCATCCATCAATATTTTTGCCTCAAGCCTATAAAGATAAGGATCTTCAATATCCCAGGGTATATAGTTATCAATCTCTAATCCTTTTAAAATAACTTTTTCTTCCTTTCCATCTATTTCAAATTTTTCTTCGCTCTCCTTTATCAATTCATCTTCCTTTGAGAAAATTCTAAATTGCAATTTGGCTTTAACTTTTCTTCCACTGCTATTCTTAACTCCCACTTTTATATTCAAAAAAGCCTTTTTTTCATCTAAGATATCACTTTCCACATGAAGCTCCCAAGGTTTGATAAACACCTCTCCCCCTACTCTCAACCACACATGCCTATAAATACCAGTTCCTGCATACCATCTAGAACTTGGCTTATGGGCATTATGTGTATTTCGGTAATAGCGGTAACTACTTCTATTTTGTTTCTTGATTTGATATATCCTTTGTTTGATCCGAGAGTACGTTACAGATAAGACTTAATTAAATGGAGGCTTGGTAAAGGTGAGAAAATTAATTGGATTATTCTATGACCTTCTTAAGGATTATCGATTCACCATATCCTTTATTATCTTTCTTTTTTTAATAATCTTAGCAATACTTTCCTTTTTCTTCCCCTATAATCCTCAAAGAACTTATCAAGTACCTTCAGGATTGCCCCCATCTAAGAATC